>JBDKUB010000329.1:0-2560 GCA_039679915.1 Anaerolineaceae bacterium | reverse complement strand
GTGCAGAAAATCCAACTTTGGCTTTTATGGATTGCATTCCCTGGATGGTTTCCTGAACGGTCGTCGTACCCCGGGCAGCGGCTTCGGTCGTCGACGCTGACTCTTTTGTGACAGCCGAAGCATTGCCGCCTACTTGCTGAATAGCTGAGGAAATTTGAAAGGTTATATTGGATGCTTTTGACACAGAAACTGCTTGTTCCTGCGCACCCCGCGCTACACTTGCAATGGATTGCGCCATTTTTTCCACAGAATTTGCTGTACTGGACATCGATTCGGATTGCTGAGAAGTCCCTTTGGCGACCTGTTGAACGGTAGCGGCTATTTGCGTAGTTGCTAAACTGGCTTGGTTTGCAGAAGCAGCTAGTTCCACAGAGGCGGCACCCAAGCTGTTGGCATTTTCTGCAACTTCTTTAATAATAGCGCGTAAATTTTGAGCCATGTGTTCAAAAGAATTCCCTACATCTTGTAATCGTGCGATGATGGTGTTGAAACTGCGCGCTAATTTACCAATCTCATCGTCTGAAATAACATCTACATTGGAAGTGGTTAGAATCAATTGGCGGGTTAAATCTCCCTGCGCCATAGCGTCCATATCTGATGATAGTGTAGATAAATCCACTTCGGCTATCTGTTGTGATGCTTCGACAACCTTGTGAAGTGGTTTTGTAATGCTTCTCGATATTTTCAGCCCCAAGAATATACATGCCAGACAACCTACTATCATCACTCCAATGACGATCCATTGAGCTTGATTGACTAAATTGTCGGTCTTTTGAGCTGTTTGGGTAGATTCCTGTCCCACATCCTTTATCAATGCTGAAGCGTTATTTACAATTTGTTGCTCGAGTTTGTTTAACTTTGTGTTTAGTAGATCAGTCTGAAGCGTATAATATTCTTGATACGTTTTAAATCCTTCCGAATATGTATTGTTTGCATCGCTGATCTCTTTGATTAGTTTTTGCTCGGCTTCCCCGGTCATCTCTGCATTTAATACAGCCAATAAGCTATTCATCTGAGTAAAATGGCTATTGAAGGATTCTGCTGCTTCGGGATTGCCATTGTTTATGTAATCCAATACATCACTACGCATCAACGCCCAGGCACTTCGTGCCAGAGTGACATCTCGATATCTGGACAGGTCATTATCTTGATAAACCATGACCATTAACGAAGAAAATTTTTCTTCGCCTAAAGAGTTTTGAGGATCCAGGATAGTATTTTTTACCTCATCTTGTTTCTCGATAGCCGATTTGATCTGATTGTAAATTTCTTTATATTCGGCAGTATCCACCTTCATCTGTTCGACAGTTTTTTTCAGTTTGGGGTCGGTAATTTGAGTATTGGCTAGATTTAGATTGCTTTCGACACTAATAAAGGCATGAATATATGCCTGCCAGTATTGTTGATCGTGCGTACGGATATATTGCGCACCATCGTAACGGACTTCGAGCATATCAGCGACGATATCATTCAGGATTTGACGGTCGACGGTGAGATTAGTCGCCAGATTATTGATGGTCCGATTCAGTTCAAAAAGTCGATTGATGGTCATCCCTCCAACAAAAACCATGAGCAGCAATGATAATAGATATCCTGATAGAATTTTTTTATCGAGGGGTAGATTATTAAAGGTTTTCATAGAGACCTTCCCATATATAGCACTAATCTTTTGACGATTGAGGTGTACTCATCCACTAAAGCCACATAATGATGAACTGGGATAATATAATTTATTAACTTACATCAATAACACTCGTTTGCTTTCCCTTGAGCGAGTGCAATATTTAAAGTGAAAATTATCACCTTATAATATTTAATTGTGGAATAATCAATTATTAATTCAACAATAAACAATATAAATCCACCTGTAAATCATAATCAATGAAGCCTTTTGAACGAACTTATCCTATCAAATTGTTACACTATCATATGTAAATACCTCATAAAAACAACAAAAATAATTCATTAATCACCTTTTTGATAGCTTGGTCGATTTATTCTTTATAATAAGCTGTTGACATCGGCATGATCTAAATTGGCATTTATAATAAAAAATAAATCGCAGTAAAGACTTTAGTCGTCATTTTTCTAAAACAAGAGGTTGTCCAAATAGTTATAAGTGTCATATCGAGCGAAGCGGGACATCTAAACATAATAAAAAAACCCCTCGCTTCGCTCGGAGTGACAGCCTTCATTTAGGACAGCCCTTACCACAAACAATCATAATTATTATGACAGATCTATAGGAATGAACCATGAATATCAAAAAAATTGCGATATGTACAGGTGGGGGAGATGCCCCCGGTCTAAATGCGGTAATCCGAGCGGCAACTTTAGCTGCGCTTCAACGGGGTTGGGAAGTGTATGGAATACGGGATGGTTATAATGGTCTGTTGATACCCGAACAATATCCTCAAGGATGGTTAGTGCCTTTAACCAGAAATGAAGTGCGCGGCATTACTCATTTGGGAGGCACAATCAATGGCACTACCAATCAAAACGACCCGATGCGTTTCGCGGTGCGTGATGCAGCCGGTATTATTCATGAAGTCGACCGTAC
>JBDKUB010000528.1:0-5714 GCA_039679915.1 Anaerolineaceae bacterium | reverse complement strand
GAGCGACAAGATCCAGATATGAAGGGCAGATATCGGGATCGCCCAGGTGCTGATGCAAGGCTTCTGCCAGTTTGTATGCCACGCCAACCCCTGGCAGGGTAGCCAACGAGTGTCCGGAGGGGAGCATCTTGGGGTTGATGATAGCATAGGCGTCGGGCAAAGAGAGAGGCAGGTCATGATGGTCAGTGATAATCACATCCACATTTCTTTTTTGCGCATAGGCTACTTCGTCAGCAGCAGAAATTCCGGTATCGCAAGTTAAAATCAAATGAGCCCCGCCATCCATAACCCGCTTTAGATAGGGCAGGTTTAAGCCATGCGATTCGTTTTGACGGTTGGGTATATGAAAAATAACTTTCGCACCCAAAGCGCTTAGTGCAGAAACGAGGAGTGTCGTAGATGTTTGGCCATCCACATCGAAATCACCCCAAACGCAGATGGTCTCGTGATTTTGGATGGCTTTGGATAAGCGATGTACGGCTTTTTCCATGGCGGGAAATGCGAAAGGCGAGGCAGGTTGATAGGCATCAGGGTCGAGAAATCCACGGATGGCATCTAATTCCAACAAGCCTCGCCGAGCCAGGGTTTGTGCAACGTATGGATGACCGCCAATACATTCTTGAATCTCTGCGGTTACTGCGATCTCTGGAGCGGGAATCCAATGGTTCATCGATTAAAATGCAATTTCTGTAATTTGGTCGAAATCAAAGCGGGCTTCGTTCTCATCCAAACCATGCGGATGATCTATCTCCGCGTCATCATCCATACATCCAGCGTGAATGCCGCGTTCGCAAAGCGATCGGTAAACGCAGTATTGACAATAGCGGTTATCATCGGTGAGGAAAAAGTCATATTCTTGCCGTTGCTCGATCGTCTCGACGAGATTTTCGAGGTATTTTTCATCCGTAGTGAAGGCTAATGTATCGTAAACGAAGGTTTCGGGCTGCGATGGAAATGCAGCAAACCAATACACCATGCGGATATTTTCGGGTTGGATAAGCCTGCCGCCGAGGAGGAAATTCCCGGCTTTCGCCAAAAGATAAGGATAGACCCGCGTTTGCAGCCTGCGTTCCAGCCAAAGGCGGGAGGGGCGGCTATGGTTGGTCTTCCAATCATAGATGACCAGTGTATCATCCACTTGATGGACGATTAGATCGAACGCGGCGATTAATGAATAGCCGCCTAAGGGCGCCTTGAGAACGATTTCCGGGAACCAGGCATGTTGTTGGGCAATATTTTGTTGTCGATAAAATTCCAGGTAATTTTGCCACCAA
Source organism: Anaerolineaceae bacterium (assembly GCA_039679915.1). GTDB lineage: Bacteria > Chloroflexota > Anaerolineae > Anaerolineales > UBA4823 > JAAZNS01. The sequence continues at coordinate 4,440 of JBDKUB010000528.1, read as the reverse complement.
TTTTCGAGTTCATCATGGGTCGCTATGCTTGCGATCCGCTTTTCAGGAATGCCAATCAAATGTTGTTGGATCATCTTATGAAATAATTTCCCCCTCTGAGCATAACGTTCATTCTCCAGCAAAGGCTCGGATTCGACTGCCGGCCAAGGGAGTTGGCGGACATGGCGTAATAAAAAGCGTTTTGGGCAGTCAACATAATCCTGTAAGCTGCTCTGGCTGAATTGAAATCCTTTGGGTAATATCATTCTGCAGTTCCTTCCGGTTGCTCCCAGTATGAAGCCAGGGCAATCAAAGCTAAACAGGGTTGGCATTCCCCAAACTTACCCGAGTTATATGTGACCACCAGTTCTTTTCGGGCTCGGGTAATTCCAACGTAAAACAACCGTAAGCGTTCACGGACGTAATCCAAACGAGCTTTTTGAGTGGCTTCGCCTTCTTTATACCAACAATACTCATCGGAGGAATGTGAAATGTCCAGTTGAGCCAGGGTTTCGGCCGGCAAGTTCAAATTGTCTCGGATGAATCTTTTTTCACTGATGTATTGATCGCCTTCTAAGCCGGAGGGAAAATCATAATTATTAGCTGAAACAAGGTAAACGCGGTCCCATTCCAAACCTTTCGCTTTATGGATGGTCGAGACGATCACCTTGCCTTTGTAGGCATTGGGGTCGAAACCGGTATCATCCTGACTAAAACCGATGAACCGTCGTTCATTTTGAGCGATCAAACGTAATTCACCTGCCAGTTCGGGCAAACGCCAATGGGGATGGAGGTTACCCGATTGACGCAAGAGGTTGGCTAACTTGTGCGAAAGCGCCAATTCGCCTGGCTGGGTAAATAAATCTTGGCTCAAGGTGAGAACCAATTGATCGATGGGAAGTAATATACCCATTTGCCAACGCTGCATTTGCTGACGAAATGCGTCCAATTCTTCCAGGGAAAGGGCATCTTCCCCGCTTGCTGCAAGCGTTTCCAGCCAATCTCGCTTGGGTGTAGGATAAAGGAAATCCTCGACCTGGCGGCATTTTCTTATCAACTCGGTGATATGTTCCCGGCGTTGGCGGGTGGCTTGTTCTTGCTCTTTTATTGGATAGATGATTTTGTAGATATTTGCCAGCTTTGTGGAGGATTTAGGATCGGATAGATAGGTCAATAAGGTGTTCAATAGGGCGGCTGAAGTGCGGGTAGAGGTCGAGCTGCGGAGTAGACTATCCACGACCGGCAAATTCCGCCTATGCAGTTCATCTACCATATCGAAGCCGCGTTGATTGCGCGGCACGAGAACGGCGACCGTATCATCGGGGTGTGCCGGCAGCCAACGCGCCAGCGAATCAGCGATAACCTTAATTTCTGCTTGAGGTGTGTATTTTTTAAGTGATAAATAAATCTGATCGGGTTTATCCTCAGGATTAGCGCCCTCACTCCCTTCATCCACCGGCTCGATCAGGGGTGGGTTGAGCGCATCCCGAACCGATTCGATGGGATGTTGGTTGCGCGTCCAATCGATCAGGTAATTTGCCAATTTGATGATGCTCAAGGTAGATCTGCCAGAATTGGGCAATTCCTGACGGATGACATTAGGCTTCTGTAAAAAGCTCAGCAAATATTTGGGATTTGCGGTGGTAAATGTTTCATAGATGGCTTGATTGGGGTCGCCGACTCTTACCCAGTTTCCCGAATTGCCGGTGAGTTTTTCCAGGATGATCTCCTGTAAACGGCTGCTATCCTGGGCTTCGTCTTCGAGGATATAACACCAGCGGTGCTGTAACCGCTCGAGCAGGTGAGCATCCCATTCCAAAGCGTCCAATGCCAGCCTGGTTAAATCGTCGAAATCCACGGCACCCCGATATGCGAGAGCGCGCTGATAATCCGAATAGATTTGCAGGCATGTTTCTAATAGAGGCAGTGGAACGGATAAGCGGTTTACATTTCCAAGAATTATTTCCGGCGTCAGACGTAAATCTTTGGCTTGGCGGATGAATGCTGTAGCTGTTTCGATGAGTAATTTGGGTAATTTATCATGTTTCACCCATTCCGGGTTTGATTCTCCATTATTCAGATAAGAATCGAAACTCTCCGGATGGCCATTTAGCCAGGCTTGACAAACATCATTGAGGATGAATTCTGTTTCGTGCTCATCTAAAATCTGGAAATTGTCAGATAATCCAACCAGGTCTGGGCGTTCGCGTACGATGTCATGAGCTAATCCATGCAAGGTGCGGATGCGAAAACCGATTTGAGGTAATAATCCACGCTGGTTCAGGAATTGGCTGATACGCTGGTAGAAATTATCCACGGCTGAGTTCACCAGGGTAACCACCAGCACTTCTTGGTCGTCTTTCAATTTACCGCTGGCGATGATTTCGGAGGCAAGATATGAGAGGGTCCAGGTCTTGCCGCTGCCGGGAACGGCGGATACCCCCATTCTCCCGCCTCGGTAGGCTACGATTTCTTTTTGATTGGCTCGTAATTGTACGCTCAAATTTCCCCCTCTGTCTGCCACTGTTGAAGCAGTTTTTGAAATGCCTTCAATAATGGGCCTTGCTGTTCAAAGCCTTGCTCTCCCAAAATACTCAATCCTAAATATACTTTCTGCCGGCAGCGTCGTAACAATCCTTTGGTGAGAATATACAAGGCATATTGGTTAGCTGCGACTTCATCTGCATCAGTCCAGGGTCGATCAACCTGCCAATGCCGGCTCAGTACGTAGGGGTGGGTCAACGGTTGATATAAGCGCTCGGACCAGCCCCGGCTGCCAATATCAAGCCAAAATTGGACATCCACCGGGCGGTTAGACATCAAGTAGGTATAGGCAGGGGCAACGAGTACCGCTTCGTTAGCTTCCGATTGCCAACTGCGCAGATATTGGGCGGCGATTACCCCTTGGCGCACCATTTCGAGATATTCCAATCCGGTCGGTTTTCCGGCTTGGATTAAATAATCTTCCGCTGCCCAACGAAATTTTTGGATCGATTCGATCAGGTTGGCTGTTACTTCTCCGGATTTTAGATTAGCATGAAAGCCATAACCAGGCTGGGATAATACTTCCCCAAACAGGCGCTGGATAAAATGATCGAGTTCTTGAGGGGGCTCTTGTTGATAATTTTCCAGCCAGATGCGCAGCCCTTCATACTTTTCCCCATATTGCAATGTAATTCGTTCTTGCATATCGGCGTTGATGATGGAAAAAGAGGTCAATTGGGGAATGTTTTGACGAATATGAAATACGATTTCAGCCAATAGTTGAGCTCGAATTAAATCTATCCCCTCGATGGCTTGCATCAAAGCGTAAGCCACATCGAATTTTGTGATAGGTAATTGTTTTCCCCATTGTGGATGAGCCAAGCAAGCTAAAGTGATCAGGCATTGGGTAACGGGTTCTTCGCGCAATGAACGTGAGGGACGGTGTGAAATACATGGAATGTGCAGGGTCTCAAGCCGCTGTAAGATCGAAAACCGCAAAGCATCGGATAAGAACGGCGATAAGATGACGATTTCTCCCGGGGGTAATCCGGCTTGTACCAGCTCATTTACCTGGTCTGCTACCCAATCTAGCATTTCGGGATAAAAGCGGAAAAAGCCATGTGCCAAAGCCAGACGCGGGTGATATTTTTCGATAAGGGGATGATGGGGCTTCACAACGGTCTCATCAGGATTAAGCCAACTCGAAAGCGACTTCTCCAATGCCATCACCGCTGGATCGGCACCATAAGAATGTTCGAATGTAACCTGAATGGGACATAAATCTTTTAAGGTATAAGCGCTTTGTGGATCAGCGCCCAGAAACCGTCGGTAACCTCCATCTGCATCGAATAGAATCATCGTCGATTTAAATTCGGGTATCCATTGGCGTAGCAGATCATGAACAATGGGTGTATCTTCTTCGATGTTATCTACTAGAAGATGTTGATAGGATTGGCGAAGATAACCCCGACAATGCGGATTTTGCCACAGATAGCGGGTGAAAATCTCCATTTGCAGCGAAAAATCTAAAAGATTGTGCTCCAGGCAAAATGCTCGAAAACGATTAGCGCACTCCTGGGCATTGTCGTAAACACGGGCTTGATTCGGTTCGCCGCTCCAGGCACTTTTTAACCTGTCGGCGATTTCGATAAAAGGAAAGCCCACAACGGCTGCTTTATTCAAGTTATCGAGGATTTGGCTATACAAACGATTATGGTCTATGGTCACTGATTCGAATACCCCTTGTTGCAGCAAATGTGCAACTACTTGCGCCATGAAATATTGGGCAGTATCGAGGGTCAAAAAAACCGGGGGAAAATCTGGATTTGCAAAACCGGCTTGCTCACCGACAATCGGCCAGAAAAGGTCTACCATCCGACGCGCCAATCCGCCCATGGTGACTACCGACACCTGTCCTCCAGCGCTTACACCCGGGATCATTAAAGCATCGAGATAAGGCTTAGCCAACGTTCTCTG
>JBDKUB010000072.1:0-3847 GCA_039679915.1 Anaerolineaceae bacterium | reverse complement strand
ATGATCGATAATATTTCTAACTTGTATCTTCAGCATATTTATTCATTAATAAGCACTTGAAACACATCAATGCCATCGTTGATCCGTTGAAATTACCTTGATTCAAACATGCAAAACCACAAACCTGGATTGACCATTACCCATGGTGGGATTAAAATAAACAAAAAATATAGGTAATTGTATGCCAATTTATGAATATATTTGTCAAGATTGCCATTCAAAATTTGAAGCCATTCGGTCGATGAAAGATGCCGATGCTCCTATCGCTTGTGAGCATTGTCATAGCCTGAAAACGTCTCGCTTAATTTCGATGTTTTTTGCTCAAAGTGATGGAAAAGTTATAACGGGTGGAAATGGGGGTTGTGCCGGCTGTGCAGGCGGTTCCTGCTCCAGTTGTGGAGGATGATTAAAGTTTTTCTTCGGAGGTACATAGGTATTATTAGCTGCCTTTTGGGCAGCGTTCTTATTGCATTTATCTTATGGGTATTTTGGGACCTCCCCTCGATCGATGCTATTCCACAATCTGTCAATACCCCCAGTATTCGGATAATTGACCGTTACGGAAAATTATTATACGAGATTCTCGAAAAAGATACCGGTCGGAATTTTGTCGTTCCCCTTGACCATATACCAAAAGAACTCCGCGATGCCACCATCGCAACCGAAGATATTCACTTTTATACAAATCCCGGCGTAGATATTGCAGGCATCATCCGAGCGGTATGGATAAACCTGCGGGGTGGTGAAACCTTAGCAGGTGGAAGCACAATCACTCAACAAGTAGCCCGTAATCTGCTCTTGAACTCCCAAGAGAGATCCATAAAACGTAAGATTCGTGAAAGTTACCTCGCCTGGCGAATTTCTCGGCGCTATACCAAAGATGAAATCCGAGCCCTTTATCTTAATCAAATGTATTACGGTGGATTGGCATATGGCGTAGAAGCACCCTCGCAAACTTATGTTGGTAAATCTGTATCAGAATTGGATTTAGCAGAATCAGCCATGCTAGCTGGTATGCCTCAGGCTCCAGCTATCTACAATCCCTTAATTAATTTCGATGAAGCCAAAGAAAGGCAGTTGACTGTATTAAGTTTGATGCAAAAGGTGGGTTTTATCACACCTGAGCAATATAATTCAGCTAAAAATGAACCCTTAGTATTGACCTCCACCCCCTACCCTATCGAAGCGCCTCATTTTGTGATGATGGTCAAGAATGAGCTCGACCGAATTGTTTTCAAAGAAAATTCACCCATTAATCTCAAGGCTTCTGGCGGCCTCACGGTAAGGACAACCTTAGACCTGGATTGGCAGCATGTGGCTGAGAGCGCCGTAGCTGCACAAATCGCCCGATTAAAAACCAGCCCCGATGGATTGGGGCATAATGTTAATAGCGCGGCGTTGGTCTCCCTGGATCCTGTAAGTGGAGAAATCCTTGCCTTGGTGGGCAGCCCAGATTATTTCGATACATCTATAAGCGGCGCCATCAATATGACGCTCTCACCCCGCCAACCTGGTTCAGCATTGAAACCGATTGTGTATGCTGCAGCATTAGATCCTGCCCAACCCCATCCGTGGACTGCGGCAACGATGATATTGGACGTTTCGACCTCATTTACAACCCATGACGGGCGCGCCTATACCCCCTCTAATTATGATGGCGTGGAACATGGCCCAGTTTTAGTACGGCAGGCTCTTGCCTCATCGTTGAATATTCCTGCCGTGATTACCCTAAATCACATCGGTTTAGAGACTTTGTTCAACGATACAAAAAAATTAGGGATCGATACACTCAACGACCCCAATAACGCTGATTTGTCTATTGCATTAGGTGGGGGGGCTGTGCGCTTGCTCGATCTTACCGCCGCCTATGCTGCTTTTGCCAACGGCGGATACCAGGTGATTCCTCAATCGATTATCGAAATCAAAGATCAATCCGGCAATCTTATCTATACGCCACAGCCACACCAAAAAATACGGGTTATGGATGAACGGGTTGCATGGCTAATTTCTGATATCCTCAGCGATAATGACGCCCGTACCCTGGGATTTGGTAAGAACAGCATTCTCCGCTTAGGTTTTCCGGCTGCCGTTAAAACAGGCACAACGACCAATTTTCATGATAACTGGACTGTTGGTTACACACCCGATTTGGTGACCGGTGTTTGGGCAGGTAATACCGATTACAAACCCATGCGAGATGTTACCGGATTGACCGGTGCTGCTCCGATTTGGCACCATTTTATGCGCTCGGTGTTATCCGGTGCAGCCGAAAAATCATTCACCCAACCTTCCGGTTTAGTCCAAATGGAAATATGTTATTTGTCAGGATTATTACCCACTTCTGCTTGCCCATACTGCCGCTTGGAATGGTTCATCTCAGGCACGCAGCCTACTCAATTCGATACCGTGTATAAATCGGTTCCGGCAAATTCGATTCAGCTCAATCAAATGAGTGATCACACAATCCAAGGCAATATAACGGTGCTAGATTTACCTGCCAGCGCCCGAGCCTGGGCATCAACGCATGGTTTTATACTATATAGTGATTTGATCTCTTCATCCACAAATAATCTAGCTCATGATTCAGAGAACCCATATATTTATATAGCCAATCCTGCAGTCAATTCTCGATTTGTCTTGACTGCCAATGCACCTGAATCTTCACAAAAAATAAATATAAACATCGCTTCGAACACCTTATTCGAAAAAATCGAATTGTGGATGGATGGTTCTCGCTTGACAACTTTCAATAAAGATCCATATGAATTTTGGTGGACTTTATCGCCGGGGGAACATCAAGTTTGGGCAATTGGTTTTTCAGCTAGCGGTGAAGCCACACAAGCTGAACCGGTCTCATTCTCAGTCCAAACTCTAGTTCAATAACACAAAAGGGCTCAGCATGATTTTGAAACCCGGCTGAACCCTTTCATATCGACTTTAAACTTTGGATTAATTTATGGTTTCACGGTAAACAGCGACCCTTCACCTCTGCCATATACTTCGGGGAAATAAAATTCATAGGCAGAAGTGGGAATTACCCGGTATTCACCTTGAGTACCTGCTCTGACCATGTAACTATATATATAGGTGCCGGCTGGTAAATACGAAGCAGATAATGTAACGCGCTCATCCTGCATTTCGATATGATCGAAATACCACCATCCCCACCCCAGCTTTTCAAGCTCATTCCAACTTAATTGGGCTGGAACTTCACTTTGCGGGCTGGTCAATAAGGACTGATCAACAGCCTCCAATCCTGCTGGCAGCGGGTCATCGATAACCACATAATGCAAATCGTGCGGAACGATAACCGTAATGCGAGCATATAACCTGTCTCCCCATTTGGCTTCTGTTACCGGTTTTTTGAGGTCATTTTCTGCATAATAGCTGCGCGAGACAATAATCCCTTTGTCCAGCGCTTTGATCTGCTCGACAGGTAAGGAAAGATTGAGATAGGCACTATAGTACAATGTCCCTTCCCCTTCATCACGTGCAAATACCAGGCGGTTTGCTTCATCCACAAGCAATTTTTCGATGTCTACTTCGAGAGTAGTAACCTCCCGAAGAGTGCTTGCATCGGCAGTACCTCCCCCTAATTTCTCGCCATTCAATGCCACCGCATAATGGTAATTGGCTTTCAATTCTCCGCTGTATTTCATCCAATTGGTTAGAGCCATTAAGGTCCAGGCTGTTTCTTGCGTCCCTTGCCAATGACCATTTGTACGGTTGCTCATCAGCCAGCGAACCGCATTGGCATTCAATGGATTACTGCTATCGATTTCACTGATCATAGCCAGGACGATAGCTGTGGTGCGAGTGTCGGTATTCCAGTTCCTGATATCGATTT
>JBDKUB010000196.1:0-2267 GCA_039679915.1 Anaerolineaceae bacterium | reverse complement strand
AGGTGATGAGCGGATTTGGGCGGACCGGCAAATGGTTTGCAGTTGATAATTGGAATGTCGTCCCCGACTTGATGACTATGGCAAAAGGGTTATCTTCTGCCTATGCACCTTTAGGGGCGGTAGCCATCAAACCCGTGATAGCCGATTATTTCAAAAATCGAGTATTCCAAAGCGGTTTAACCTATACCGGGCACCCGATATCCCTGGCAGCCGCGATCGCCACGATTAATGTCATGAAAGAGGATCGGATTGTCGAGTGGGCAGCCGCAATGGGTCCGATACTAAAGCGCAAGCTCAACGATTTAGGTGAAGCTCATCCGTCGGTGGGTGAAGTACGCTCGATTGGATTATTCGGGGTAATCGAATTGGTGCGGGATAGAAAGACCAGGCAGCCGATGGCGCCTTATAACGGCAGCAGCGAAGAAATGACAGCTCTCCTCAAGTTTTGCCTGGATAAAGGGCTTTATATTCATACCCACTGGCACAAGATATTAATCATACCGCCGTTGATCATCTCTGAAGAACAGCTCTCGGAAGGATTCGATATTCTCGATCAAGCCCTGGCTATTACCGACCGGGCAGTTAAGGAATAGATAAGCCAATTTTCGAAAGCCACCGGAATTGGAATTGGTGACCAGGATAGACCTGCCCGAAGATTTTTTACAGCGGATGAAGCTGCTGCTGGAGGATGAATTTCAGTCATTCTTGGATGGCTATGAATTGCCACCTGTAATAGGGTTGCGGATCAATCCTCTTAAAATCAATGCTAAATCGTTTTCCGAGATGGCACCCTTCGAGTTAACGCCGGTACCTTGGTGTCAAGATGGGTTCATTCTCTCAGGGGAAAGCCGGCCGGGCAAGCACCCTTACCATGCCGCGGGATTGTATTATTTGCACGACCCTTCGGCGATGCTGGCGGTCGAATTATTGAATCCACTGCCTGGGGAGTGGGTTCTCGATTTGGCAGCAGCCCCTGGGGGAAAAGCCACTCATATCGTATCCAAAATGCAGAATCAGGGAGTGTTTTTTGCCAACGAGATTCATCCCAAACGGGTTTGGGAATTGGCAGAAAACCTGGAACGTTGGGGTGCATTAAATACGCTGATTACCAATGAGACGCCTCAACGAATGGCTGACACACTGGAAGAGTGTTTCGATAAAGTGTTATTAGATGCTCCCTGTTCGGGGGAGGGGATGTTCCGGAAAAGTGAAAACGCACGCCAGGATTGGTCGCTGGAGGTGGTGAAAAGCTGTGCAATCCGGCAGCAAGGGATATTGCACCAGGCTGCCCGTCTGGTAAAACCCGGCGGGCGGCTGGTGTATGCCACTTGCACATTTTCACCCGAGGAAAATGAAGGCGTAGTTGCGCAATTTTTGGATACTCACAAGGATTTTTCTTTGGAAAAACCCCCAAATTATTTTAGTTGTGGAAGCGGTCGCCCTGAATGGATTGAAGATGAATCATTTCGCCGATTCGAGATAGAGAATACCTTGCGTTGTTGGTCACATCGAGGTATGCCGGAAGGGCATTTTTACGCTATACTCCACAAAAGCACTGGCTCGTTCATGGAAAAGCATAAATTTCAAAACTGGCAGCATGCACCCAAGGATGTCCAGCAGCTATACTATGATTTCACCATAAAGTCCTTGAAGTCAATGCAATTGCCAGGGATTTTATGTCTGGAAAGAACGCACCTGTACCTTATACCGGAGGAAATACCCGCGCTTGAAAACTTGCATGTTATCCGCCCTGGTCTATGGGTAGGAGAGATCAAAGGCAAACGGTTCGAACCAGCCCACGCTTTGGCATTGGCATTGAAAGCCAGCCAGGCGCAGCGAGTCGTAGATTTTGATTCACGGGATAATATGGTGTTAGCATATCTTCATGGCGAACAAATCCCAGCCAGAGCGAATGACTGCGATGGCTGGGTGCTGATTACCGTTGATGGCTTTCCATTAGGTTGGGGGAAGCAAGCCGGAAATGCAATCAAGAATTATTATCCAAAGGGACTGCGCTGGAATTAATCATCCATAGCGAAGCCGACTTTTTATGTATCCGTTTGATTTATATCGGTTTGATTATTCTTTTGTAAACTCGATAGTCGCTTATTAAGCGCGTCAATTTGCTTTTCCAACCAACTTTTCTCTTGTTCTAATCGATATATTTCTTCATCGGGAGGAAGAATGTAGGCTCTGCTCCAACCGAATCCTGCTCCCTGTTGGAGATCCATTCCCCAACCTCGGAAGAATCTACCTCTAGAACCTCT
>JBDKUB010000445.1:0-4522 GCA_039679915.1 Anaerolineaceae bacterium | reverse complement strand
ACATTTCCGCCATCCATCCCCTGCCAGGTGATGGCTTCAGGTTGAGAATAAAAAATCTCGGATAATTCTTCCGTCGTCGCCCGTCTCAAAATCTTTTCCCCTTGAGTAGGTTGATATGAAATAATGCGTGCAGGCTGTTGGCTGCCTGAGGCGACGAAAGCCAGGTGTTCGTTTTCTGCCTCTCCCGTGCAGGTAATCTGCTCTAAATTCGTATAAGCCGGATGCAATGGGAGGCAGGTCTCCTCACCTGTTTCAATGAGTATCTGCCATAGGCTCTGAATACCCTGGCTGTTGCGCACGAAGAATAGCTTTTTACCATCGGCACTAAAAACATAAGTGCGTAAACCTTGTACCCAGGCTGGCTCAGCATGTTCGGCGAGAGTGAAGGTTAGTTGTCGTTGCGTTCCGCTATTCAGATCATAGAGATAGATCTGCCACCAGCCGGAGGAATCGGAACAAAATGCAAGATAGTGTCCATCCGGTGAAAACTGCGGCTGGAAGATAGCCGTCTGTTCATCGCCGGCCACCGTGGTGATATCCAAAATTGACGGCAAGGGATGTTTCCTGCTTGAGTCGGGAATATCCAGCTTTGCCAGGCGCAAATAGGTACCGTCCCAGGGCATGTTGGGATGGTTCCACTCCACCCAAGCCAGGCTATGTGCGTCGGGTTGCCAAACGGGCTGCATATAAAAATCGGCGCCGCCGGCAAGTTTTGCCGGCCATAAATTGCCTTCAGAGTCAACGATCGCCAGGCAATCCTGGCTTTCATAGCTGTGGACATAAACCAGCCAGCGACCATCGGGAGAAAGGGCAGGTGAAGCAGCTTGCCCAAACGCAGGCGTTACCGGCTGCGGCAAACCCGAGCGCAGTGATTGGCGGTAAATCCTGCCGTTTTCAGTTGCTATATAATAAACCCAGCCTCCGCCTACCGTGAAATCACCCCCACCGTAACCCACCTTAGCCCGCACGGAATGTTCATAAGTAAGATCGCGGGGCGCTTCACCGTTGTGTGGTTGAACGACGATGACCCCGCGGTTTGGGCGGTTCTCCAGCCATACCAAGCACCCATCTTGATCGTATTCTACATTAGAAAATGAAATTCCCTGCGCTATTCTGCTCGGAGAAATCGGGCTATCCCATAGACCGTATTGACGACTAATTTTTTCATCAGACATGGCTGCCTCCTTGGATTTTCATTTGATTTATCGGGGCGAAGCTGTATCGGTGGAGTGGGCTGGCGCCCAATTGTTCCAATGCACTGCGGTGACCGGCAGTGCCATAACCTTTGTGCCGGGCAAAGCCATACCCGGGGAAAGATCGATCATAACCGCACATGAGTTCATCACGCGCCGTTTTTGCCAGCACGGATGCCGAAGCGATGCTCAGACAACGCGCGTCTCCTTTTACCAAAGCGGTCTGGGGGATAGCACAATCGGGCAGTTCGATATAATCCACCAGAAGATACTGGGGTTTTAAGGATAGCGCCTCCAGCGCCCGGCTAATTGCCAGGCGGGTAGCCGGCACAATCCCCAGGCAATCGATTTCAGCGTTGCTGGCAAAACCGATTGCCCAAGTTGAGGCAATCCTTTTGATTTCGCCTGCCCAATATTGGCGTTGATTGGAGGTCATCTGTTTGGAATCGCGCACGCCATTCAGTGTGCCAAACAAATCGACATTATCCGGTAATATTACTGCTGCTGCGGCTACATCGCCAGCCAGGGCACCTCTGCCGGCCTCGTCGATTCCGGCAACGTAATGCAAATTTTGTCCCCACAAAGCCAATTCAAAACTAAGATCAGGTGCTGGAGGTAACAGTGTCTTATCAAACTTTTGCATCATTGCATTGCCTGTATTTACCCTGGCATTGGTTTCGCCTGATAGTCAGCAAATCGACTGCCATATGCAGTGAATCGCGCCAGACATTGATTTTGCTTTCCGAATTGAAATACCAGGGGATGGGCACTTCTACAATACGGTAGCCGCGTTGACGGGCTATGAATAGCACTTCCACATCGAAAGACCAACCCGAAAGGGTTTGGCAGCTAAATATTTCTTGTGCCAAATCACCTCGGAAGCATTTGAAGCCACATTGGGTATCATGTAATCCCGGCAAAGCCAGCAGGCGAATTAGCCCATTATAAAAACGACCTACCAAATGGCGGTAGGTAGGTTCATTATAACGTTTTGCCCCCGCAGCCTCCCGTGAAGCAATTGCTATATCGAAATCGGTGAGATGAGGGGGTAGAAAACGATTGATCTCTTCGACCGGCATGGAAAAATCCACGTCGCACATAAATCGGTATTCTCCCTGAGCAGAAAGCATGCCGGTTTGCACAGCTCTGCCTTTGCCTCTCTCTTTCTCCCGAAGCACACGCAATTGAGGATATTTTTCAGTGAAAGCTATGGCTGTATCATAAGTCCCATCCTGGCTGCCGTTTTCCACCACCACCACTTCCGATGTATAAGATTGATGAGATAAAAAAGTGAACAAACTCTCCAGACTTTTTGGCAGACGACTGGCTTCGTTATAGGCTGGGATGATGATAGAGAGAAAAACGTCGGACAAGAGCAAAGCCTTATGGGTAGATTATCAAGGATTGAGCAGAATTAAAAACACAAAACCGACAATAAGAACGATATTCACCAACATCATAATGCCAAGGATGATCCATTGTTTGTTCGTAATTGGCACTTTCTTCACCAGTTTCATAGCAGCTTCGTCATCCGGCAAAGAGACATTAAGGGCTGGTAGCTGCCTCTTTGGCTTCTCGTCATCTTTCATCGAAAAAGCATCTCGAATTTGGGGTAAGCTGTCTTCGGCAGATTCTGGAAGATTCATCGAACTCGATAATAAAGCAATCACCGTCTGGATTTGCTGCGGTATCAGTAAGGGTCTGCTTTGTACCAAGGAGGTAATGAAATGCTCCATGGCGTCCATCAACACGATGCGCACCGGTGGGTGGCTCATTTCGACATAGATACCTGGGTCGGAAAACATCAGCACCGGCTCGCTGACCGGGATGTTTTCGGCGTGGCTTGCCAAGTATGTATCTACTGCCCTGCCCATAAGCATGGTGCGCGTAATCAGATTGGGTTGTGAGGGGCGGTAATTTTGGGTCTTTTCGTCCATTTTTTCCCAATATTCGTCCCGGGCACGAAAAACGCCGCGGATCCCGCTTACATATAAAACGCGGATTCCTGGGGGACCAACCATCACCAATGGAATGGGAATTTCCAAACCCTCCAACAACACATTGCGAAGCAGGAAATATCTACTATCCAGCGATTTTTGCAGCAGGCTGATAACGCCTTCCTGAGCCTGCATATCTTGCGACCAGGTGCGGTCGGATTTCAATAAATTATCCAGATTGAAGACATGCCGCTTTTCTTTCATGGTGGGGTTCTCGATCAGTTTCATCTTTCCTCTCCTTGAAAGCGGGTCAATGACAAGTTTTCATCGATATCTCTATTCACAAATTCTCCCGAAAAATAAGCATTGACTAGCGCTTTACTTTCTTCTTCTATCTGTTGACGGTAGCAGGTGAGTGTTTGCCGGGACAGATGGGTAAAAATTTCATTCTCCATACGTTCTTCAGAGCTAAGCAACGCCGTATATTCTTGTGGGGATACTCCCTGGCGTTTTGCAAAGACATCGATAGTATGTACATTAGCTCCTGGTTGCAACTGTTCTGCCAAGTAATCACGCCAGGCATATAAATATTGGTCGTTAACAAAGGGCAGCCAGCTATCGGGCTTTACTTCACCGAGCTTCTCACCAGCATCATCGGGTAAGCCAGCGATTGTTTGCCGGTCGAGATAAGCGCGCAATACATTGTGGTAATACAATCTTTGCGAAAAATCCCCCCATTCGGCTTTTAAACCAAATGCCGGAACGAATATATCGACAATCCATCGCCAGTCGGCTAATAGGTGGCACAGGTAGCCGGCAATGAATGCAGCTTGCGTGTCAGCTACGCGGTGGTGATATTCCAGGTCTGGGTAGGTATTCAACATAAGCTGCCAGGGTACCACGGGATTGTTAAGGATAGGCAGGCTGAAAAAATGGGTTTCCTGTCGCTCCTGCCCGGAAAGTACCTGAACATCAGCCGCGGTGTTGCCAAAGAGAAAGGCTCCACGCTGACGCTTAAGGATCTGCTGGACCTCAGGTGAAAGGGTATCCTTATCCAATAAATTTTGAGCAATGCTCAGATGATAAAAAGGCGTTGGCACACTCGGATTATAAGCCAGATGGCTGATCTCGAAAAGAAATCTAAATGCGCTTTAGGAGATCGCTAAAGCTCATTCGATGGTTTAGATTTTTGATAGTTCCCCTCATCCCACGACAGGGAGAAGGGATGAAGAAATAATTAGGTTAAACATTCAACCTTTGCCCGTTCTTTTTCAGCCAGGCTATTTTTTGTTTGTAATCGGGCATGAGCGCATTCACTTTTGCCCAAAAGGCTTTCCCGTGATTCTTCTCTTCCAGATGCACCAGCTCATGTATGACTACATAATCGATCAC
>JBDKUB010000083.1:0-3853 GCA_039679915.1 Anaerolineaceae bacterium | reverse complement strand
ACATACATGGAGGCAACATGTCAAAAGTAACCGTTATTACTGATAGCACAGCCTATATACCGCCCGATTTAGTGAATGAATTCAATATCGCGGTTGTCCCACTTGAAGTCATTTGGGGTGGAGAAACTTTTCGGGATGGTGTTGATATCTCTCCCAATGAATTTTACACCCGTCTTAAAACAGCTACCATAATGCCTTCGACTTCCCAGGTGACCAGTATGAGTTTTCAGGAATTATTCAGTCATCACTTAGAACAAGGGCGCGGTATTATATGTATCTTGATTTCGTCAAAATTATCCGGGACGGTCAATTCGGCTAACCAAGCCAAGGAGGCTTTTCCCAACGCACCGATAGAAATCTCCGATTCTTATATGACCAGTATGGCACTTGGATTTCAAGCTTTAAGTGTGGCAAAAGCATCTAGCCAAGGGGCTTCTTTTGAATAATGCGTAGACATTGCAAGGAATGCCCGCGAACGTACCGGTGTGGTTTTTGCTGTGGAAACACTTGAATTTCTGCACCGGGGCGGGAGAATTGGGGGGGCTTCCCGATTATTAGGGACTGCTTTAAACATCAAACCGATTTTACATATCGAAGATGGGCAAGTCGATGCCATCGAAAAAGTGCGCACGAGACAGAAATCTCTTTCTCGGATCGTTGAAATCGTTGAAGAACGAACTGAGGGTAAACGGCCTTTGCGTATCGCCGTTGTCCATGCCAACGCAGAAGCCGATGCCCAAGCTGTTTTGGAACAAACAAAAAAACTAAACGCCGAGGAATACATCTTGTCCCATGTAAGTCCGGTAATTGGCACTCACGTTGGACCAGGAACAGTCGGTATTACATATATGGTTGGGATGTAACCCATAATCCTTCATTATCAGTAACCCCCCATCCCACAAGGGGCTGTCCGTAGTTTATAAGACAGCCCCTTTATATTCCATCGATGACGTTTTTATATTATTCGTTTTTTATGATTTTCATCTTGACTTTTCCCCCAGGGGTTTCGGCTTCCACGGTTTCCCCTACTTTGTGTCCAATCAGCGCTTTACCAATGGGCGATTCATTCGATATTTTCCCATTTCGCGGGTCGGCTTCTTGAGCGCCAACTACGTGATAGAGTTCCGGAGGGAAATCTTCCTCCTGAATGGTGACATGAACACCCACTTGCACTTCATTGGCTTTGCCATTAGTCTCTTCGATGATTACCGCATTGTGCAGTAAATATTCCAGATGCTGGATGCGTCCTTCCAGAAATCCCTGATCCTCTTTGGCTTTGTGATAATCGGCATTTTCTGATAAATCACCTTGCGAAACGGCTGCCCGTAAGCGCTCTGCCAGCTCCTGGCGGGCAGGTCCTTTGAGTTGTTGTAATTCGACACGCAGCCGGGCAGCGCCTTCTGCGGTCAGATAAGGCTGTTCAGACATTCATTCTCTCCGATATAGAAATTCAAAACATATCCTATCAATGTAACTTTCACGGTTTGGTGGCAGGTTCGAATAATTTTTGATATTCATCCACGGCAAAACGGTCGGTCATTCCGGCAATATAATCACAGATATTTCGTTCCAAACCACGCTCGTCGCTCATTTCTTGAACATGCAGCGGAAGCATGAAAGGTTCTGCTCGATAAGCGTTAAATAATTCGGTTACGATGCGTTCCGCTTTTACTTGCATACGGATTATTCGGTGGTGACGGTATAAATTGGCAAACAAAAAATCTTTGAGCTGGCGGTTACGTTGCACCATCTCTTCATTGTAATTTATTACATTATAAGGAAGATGCTGCAAATCGTCGACCGATTTGACTTTGCTTTCACGCAGACAGCGGTCGGTTGCCTCAATCAAATCTTCGATTTCCATTCCAATCAAGCGGCGGATCATGCGATGGCGAGTCAATTCTTCTAAGATCGAGCCATGCCAATTCACACTTTCCGCTAATATTTCCCATAAGGTAACCCCTTCCAACATTTGCGGGGAAATCATTCCGGACCGCAAACCGTCGTCGAGGTCGTGCGCCGTATACGCCAATTCATCGGCAGCATTGGCGATTTGAGATTCCAGGTGCCCCCGCAGTTCTGGATTATAGTCGCGGGCATCGGCGATATCATATTCCGATTCATGCTTAACAATGCCTTCCCTCACTTCCCAGGTCAGGTTGAGCCCTGGGAAATTCGGGTATCGTTTTTCGAGTTGGGTGATAATTCGCAGCGATTGTCTATTGTGGTCGAAACCGCCATAATCGCGCATCACCCGTGCCAGGGCAACTTCGCCGGAATGGCCGAAAGGGGGATGCCCTAAATCGTGAGCCAGGCAGATGGCTTCGATTAGGTCCATGTTTGCCCCTAAAGCGCTGGCAATCGAGCGACCGATTTGGGAAACCTCCAGGGTATGGGTGAGACGGGTGCGGTAATAATCACCTTCATAATTAATAAATACTTGCGTTTTATATTCCAATCGACGAAAGGCGGTGGTATGCAGAATACGGTCGCGATCGCGTTGGAACGCAGTTCGATAAGGCGGTTCTTTGTCAGGGTAAGCTCGCCCGCGCGAATTTTTGCTGCGAACGCCGTATGGCGCCAGTCTTTCTTCTTCGATAGCTTCGAGTATTTCTCGGGTAAAGATCATTGCTTTGTCACATTTAAATAACATATACAGGATAACCTGGAATATTTACCGGGTTTTCCTGTGTATCTATTGATTATAACTGAAAATATTTCTTTAAGTTTATATGATATACGACGATAGATTTGCCGGCTGTTGGCTGCGAGGTTTATGTTTTTATCCGCGTACCCAATGTTTCTCCTGCCAGGGCTTTGGTAATATTGCCAGCCTGTTCACCGGAGAAGATCATCACCTGCAAGCCAGGGATTTCTTGAACTAAATTAAGGCTTTGCTGCACCTTGCTTGCCATCCCGCCGGTAACATCGGTGGCGGTAGACCCGCTTACCGAGAGGCGAATTTGGGCATAGGATGCCGGGGTAATTTCGGATAATAATTCATGGCAGTGCGGATAATCAGCCCAAACGCCGGTTTCTATCCCTGCCAGGAGAATCCGCTTGGGTTGTAAATTTCGCGCCAAATGATCGAATAAATCTTCAGTAGAAAAAATCGTTCCCCCACGGACCGTATCGAATATCACATCCCCAAAAATTACGGGGAGCAACCCGGCGCTTAGCGCAGATTTTATCGGGTTCAAATCCCAGGTTGACATTTGTCCATCTCGGGCAGTGACACCAGCCGATGGAGGCAGAGCCACGCCAAGTAGCCCGGCTTTGTGGAGGGCTTCCATGACATAATGGTTCAACCGCGCCGCTTGCCACCAGACTTCGGCGAAGCCACGCCATTGTTCGGGGGTATGTACTCCCTGGCGCGTGCCGTAGATTTTTGCCGGTGTGTGGGCAAAAGACCCTGCGCCATGACCCAGGATTAATTGTAATGCCGGATTTTGGCGGTAAGCTTCAGCGATTTCATTTGCCAACTGTTCCAGCTTATGAGGGCGTAATGTATAGGGTTGATTTTTATCCGTGATCAACGAACCGCCCAGTTTAAGAAAGACGAGATTTGATAAACGAGAATCGGAATTGGAAATTATTGACATGGGTATGATAAGAGATGAATGGGAAAATCCACGATTGAACCCTGAATTTCTAGAGATATTCAAAAAGCATACCTCAACCCATTTATCTTGTCTATCCTGTTTTTAAGACTGCTGAAAATAATCTTCTCTCTTTATTTTACGATGGTGGTGATGATATTCCGGGCGCCGGCTTCTCGCAGTACTTGCGAAACCTGCTCGATTCGGTCATCTTCAGTCAAAGCGATCATATTGCCGCCCCGTCCGCCGCCAGA
>JBDKUB010000106.1:0-8576 GCA_039679915.1 Anaerolineaceae bacterium | reverse complement strand
TCTTTTTATTGTATGGTGATATCATGATATCGTCTAGGGCGCAGCCCTGCCTTCAAATCCCTACCCGTCATGATCATATAACTGATTGCAGACTATTATGAACTACTCAGCCAGATTGACCTCTTTTGGTTGAGAACTTATAGATAAACATTTCCATGCTAATATTACCCATGTGATGAAAACCAATCCTGTCCAATAATATGCTTGATAACTGTAAAGGAAATTCCTTGACATGAGATATGGGATATATGCCAAGATCATTAAAGCAATTCCTAAAAAGCGATCATTTTTTAACAGAGGAACGATGCCTATAGCGACAATGGTCAAGAAACTATTCCCAGATACATATGGCGCTAGCAACATCGAGGCGGATATCAAAAGGGCAGTATGTTGCCATGACCAAAAAGGACCGGGGGGATTGCATTTTATACACCATATTGTTATTCCCAAAATAAGCAATCCAATTACGATGATAATGCTTTTTGATAATCCAAGCCGGCTTAGCGTAGCCGAAAGAGAAATATCGATCAATGAGCCTCTGCCCATTACAGAAGTTAACCCAACCTCATTAGGGTTAGTAATGAAGAGGGCTTCTAACCATTTCTCGCCCCACAGCAACAAGCTGGCTGTTATAGTTATCCCTAATATCACTAACATTCTGCGTTTTTTGGAAACAAGCCAATTATTTTTAATATAATAAAGTATGACAAAACAGAATAGCCAAGTTTCCTGAAATTTAATCGTAGCAAGTAATATACCAAGCGACAAAAGAATCGGATCTAATGTATTGTATCCCCAGGCGATCAAAGCAATCCCGGCGATCACTAACCCCTCCAGATTTCCATCAGCAAGATTCCTTAATGAAGGGAAAGATAATACAAGTAAAAAAATACTGATAATATCGATTTTTTGATTTTTTAACTTTGGAACCACCAAACATAGAATTATCAATGTGATGTAAGAAATTAGTGCCCAGCTTTCTCTGAAAGGGAGAAATGAAAATGGCAATAAAAATAATATTCCCCAGGGGGGTGTAAACATTCCTCCGATTGTATCCCCCTGATTGCCAAATTGAACATGCCCCCTATTGATGCTTTCCCATATAGATCGCCAATCTAAGCCAAGTGATGTATTTTCGACAGGCAAGAGATGAAATGCAGCAATGAACAGGCTTCCAGTCAAAAGAATGCTTATCGAAATAATAATGATATCAATGGATCTTTTAGATTTAAGATATCGAATCGCAGACATTAGGTTTTATTCTTTTAAGACCAAAGTAATAACCCAAATATAAGTTATTAAATATAAATATCAATAAATATGGCACACGAAAATTATATATCAATATTTTTTTAATAACCATCGTTGAATGCCTGAAAAAGGATTAGTGATCTTTCGGAATAATTTTGGTTGTCCTTTTTAATGAATTCGGTCATTTATTTTTGTAGCGATGACTTCACCATTTGTTTTAAGGAAATATTTCATATTTTTCTATATTGATCAACGACTGGAATCCATAATCCTATCTCAGTAACAACAACACAGAAAGTGTGTTCAAGAAATATGCCAATTGTCTCGACTTTATGAAGTTTTACCCATTATATAATAAAAAGAGCAAGCTCTATGGCTCACCCTTTTTATGACACTCGCCCAAGTGTCTTTTTCATTTTATTGAATATCCCTGTTTAATGGGGTAAAAAGCACATAAAAATTATTCTCGTTTATTGGACCGTGCTCAACCAATCCAAAGTCTCTTCCATAAGCGAGACCGATTGGCGCAAGGTAGCCGTGTCGAAACCCAGCCGCCCGCCGGCTGCAGCAAAGAGCTGAGGTAAAGTGACCGTACCGCCTAGGGATAATGCTCTCCGGTAAGCCGCAATAGCCATGGGTTCATCTTTTATAGCGTTCCGCCAAACCTGGGTAGCGCCTATTTGCGCCAAGCCGTAATCGACATAATAAAATGGTGATTGGATAAGGTGCAGCCGGCGCTGCCAACCCGTGACCATTTCATCTTCCAGACCACTCCAATCTTCTCCGACCATAAATCGCTTCCAAAGCTTTGCCCAGGTGGCATCACAATTGGCTGGTTTGGATGCCTCGCTATGGTTGCGATATGCCCAATGCTGGAAAGCATCTACGACCGCCATATAAGGCCAAAAACGGATATCTCGTGTGAGGTGTTCTTCTCGGGCGCGGGCTGCATCGACCGCGGTATAAAATCCTGCATAGGGTTCTTCATAGTACCAATCGCCCATGTATTCCATTGCCATCGCTGCCATTTCCATGAATTCGACCGGGATTTGCAATTGGATGGCATAGGGTAAATGAGCTGTCTCAAAGACATGGAAACCATGTCCGCCCTCATGCAGTAAAGTCAAAACATCATCATGGATACCGACGCAATTCATGAAGATAAATGGGCGGCGGACGGTTCGGAATTCGGTGCAATATCCGCCCGGGGCCTTATTCTTGCGGTTTTCCAAATCCAATAAGCCCTCATGCTGCATTATCTTGAAATAAGAAGCCAGTTGTGGGTCGATGCATTCGAAAATGCGGGTAGTTTTTTCTACAAGCTCGGCGGGGGTATTGAACGGACGCAATGGCGGGCGGTTTAACGGGTCGACATCCAAATCCCACGGGCGAAGAGAATCCAGTCCCAATTGGCGGCGGCGCTTCTCATCGATACGCCAGGCAGCCGGTACGGCTACATTGGCAATCGAACGATGGAAGTGATAACAATCCTGAGGTGTATAATCGTGCCGCTGTAATTGCTTCCAACGGTAAGCCCGATAATCGGGCAAGCCAAGGTTGGCTGCCAGCTTGCCGCGCACCTCCATTAATTTCACCCACAGATCATTGATCGCCTCTCGGTCCTCTAATTGACGTTTGGCGATAGCCCGCCAGGCTTTTTCCCGTTCATCGCGATTTTGGCTTTGCTGCAAAAGGAAAAGCTGAGTGAGGGTGAGTTCTTGGTCACCCCAATGCACGGTCTGTGCCCCAATGATCTGATCGTAAAAAGCTGATAATTTGATTTCTTCTGCCAAAAGAGGAATATTGGCTTCGTTATATAACTCGACCTCGGCGCGAACATTGCGCATTGGGATTTCCAGCCCGCTAGGAACAATACCGCTTTCGAGCAGCTTCCGCTTCAGGCGATAATCGGCTGACTGCGCCAGGGGATAAGTTTCATCCAGAAAAATATGATATTGTTCTTGGGCTTTCTGGTCAGAGGTGTCTACCGTGACCGCGACATAGAGGCGCCAGTAAGTTTCGTTCAATATCTCTTGCAGGCGCGACCAACCAGCCAGCCATTCTGCTACGGTAGCGCTGGTGAGATTCCAGGAAAGTAATTCCTGAAAGTAAGGTTTGATTTGCCCCCATTGCCATTGCAGAGTCTGCAAGGCTGAATTTGTTTGTAGTGAAGACATAGACCCCTCCCTTAGTCCCGAAAGTGAGTCTATTCATGCCTTCATATCTAGGATATTTCAATATTTTATTTATCATCTCACTCTCGTTCTATAAGCTCAGGATTATGTGAAGGCCTTTTCAATCATGGGCGGCTTCCGTTGATGCCAATTGGTGACCTGTTGATAAGCATGACCTGCTTTGAAGAGGCTATCCTCATCGAAATGGGAGCCCATCAATTGCATGCCAATCGGTAATCCATCTTTGTCGAAACCAACCGGAAATACCAGCCCGGGGATGCCCGCCAGATTAGCGGGCAATGTAAAAATATCTTCCAAATACATCGCCAGCGGGTTGTCGCTGTGATAACCCAAAGGAAACGCCGTGGTTGGCGCTACCGGAGCCGCGATAACATCGACATCTACGAATGCTTGCTCGAAATCTTTCTTGATTAAGGTGCGCACTTTTTGTGCCCGTCCATAATAAGCGTCATAATAACCGGCTGAAAGAGCATAGGTGCCCAGCATAATGCGTCGTTTTACTTCAGCGCCAAATCGCTCACCGCGCGTATGGCGGAAAATATCCCACATATTCTCAGCATCCTCTCGCGGACCGTAGCGGATGCCGTCGAATCGCGCCAGATTGGCAGAGGCTTCTGCAGGGGCGATCAGGTAATAGACCGGCAACGCATATTCGGTATGGGGTAAGCTGATATGCTTTACCGTGGAGCCCAGCGTTTGCAGAACCCGAATGGCTTCCTGCACACAGGCTTCTACTTCAGGCTGGATGCCGCCGATGAAATATTCGTCCGGAATGCCGATTCGTAATCCGTTCAGGTCATAATCATCAAGGTTCACTTGGGGTTGGGGATAATCCATGCTGGTGGCATCCCGTTTATCGCCCCCGGCGATTAGACTGTATATCAAGGCGACATCGCTGACCTGACGGGCAAACGCGCCCACGCAATCCAGGGATGAACCATAGGCAATCAGCCCATAACGGGAAACACGCCCATAGGTAGGCTTGATGCCTGATACACCGCAAAACGCGGCTGGCTGGCGGATGCTGCCGCCCGTATCGCTGCCCAGGGCAGCCGGTGCCATGTCCGCAGCTACAACTGCCGCACTCCCCCCGCTGGAGCCGCCGGGAACCCGCTCGGTGTTCCACGGGTTGCGGGTGGGACCGTAGCCTGAATTTTCGGTGGATGAACCCATGGCAAACTCATCAGTGTTAGTCTTGCCGAGAACGATAACGCCCGCTTCTAACAAGCGTTCCACAGCAGTAGCGCTGTAGGGTGGAACGAAATTTTCCAGAATCCGTGAGCCGGCTGTGCAGCGCAATCCTGCCACACACAGCACGTCCTTGATGGCGATTGGCACCCCAAGCAAGGGTGGTATTTTGTCTTCTTTGCTCTTCCGCCAGGTGGTCAATTGGCTGTCAGCGCGGTCGGCTTGCGCTAATGCCTGCTCTGATGCCAGGGTAAGGAAAGCGTGCAGGGTCGGCTCTAAGCGCTCGATCTGCTCTAAATAAGCTTGTACGGCTTCCCGGCTGGAAAAACTGCCGCTACGCAAACCATGAACAAGCTGGCTCAAGGTCAGTCCGGTAATTGTATTCATATGTTTACAATAAAAGCGTTCAGTCCAATTCAAGGACAGGGGGAACGCAAAATTGGCCCGCCTCGACTTTCGGGGCATTACTTAATAATTCTTGCACAGACAACCCGGGATGGGCCTCGTCAGCGCGAAGCACACTGCGTTCGGGCAAAACGCTGGCGGTTGGAGGGATGTCTGTGGTGTCTAATGCTTGCAAGCGGGCGGCATATTCCAGAATATCGGAAAGTTGTTCGCTAAAACGGGCTTTTTCCTGATCCGTAAGGGTCAAGCGTGCCAGTTCGGCAATGTATTCCACCTGTGCAAGCGTTAAACTCATTTTAATATTATAACACGATGATTTTGGAGATGACAATTTCCCCCATCAAAAATGTAAATTTTGAATTGCTTTGACAAAGCGGTCTTCGCGTGTTAAACTCTTTTTGCTAGCATGAAAATAAAAAATTTCTGAGAGAGCCAATAATCATTTAAGAATTTTGCATAGATAGCCTTTCTATAAACATCTGATAGCTGACAGCAGATAGCTGATGGCTTATATTCTTTCCGACCATGCGCACACTTGAATGGGATTACGAAAAAAATCATCTCAATATGATTGACCAACGAAGGTTACCGGGGGAATTTCGTATTGTTACCTTAACGGATTATCGGCAAGTGATAGCGGCGATAAAGGATATGGTTGTCCGCGGCGCTCCGGCTATTGGCGCATCAGCAGCCTTTGGTTTGGCATTGGCAGCCCAACAGTCATCTGCCAAGACCATCGATCATCTGCGTAAGGATATAAACCTGGCTGCCAAGGAGCTTCAAGCCGCCCGCCCAACCGCCGTCAATCTCACCTGGGCGCTTGGGAGAATCCTGGCATTTGCCGATCGCTATGAGGGGGATGTCCAAGGATTGCAGCAGGCTATTCTCCGAGAAGCTCAAAAGATTGCCGATGAAGACGTCATGATCAACAAACGAATGGCTGAGCATGGAGCCACACTCATCAATGATGGTGATACGATTATCCACCACTGCAATACTGGCGCATTAGCAACCGTGGATTGGGGAACGGCATTAGGAGTGGTTCGAACTGCCTTCGAACAGGGAAAGCGATTACATGTGCTGGTGGATGAGACACGCCCCCGTTTGCAAGGTGCTCGATTGACCGCTTGGGAACTATCCCAGTATGGCATTCCGTATGAAATCATATGCGATAACGCTGCCGGTTACTTCTTGAGCACCGGTAAAGTGAATAAAGTATTATTTGGAGGTGATCGCATGGCAGCCAATGGCGATGTTGCTAATAAAATTGGAACCTATATGTTAGCCCTGGCTGCTCACGAAAATGATGTCCCTGTTTACACGGTTGTGCCGACATCGACTGTGGATTTGTCGATTGCCCATGGAGGCTTGATACCTATAGAAGAGCGCCCAGAGGAAGAAGTGTTGAATTTACAAGTAGAGGGCAAATTGGTATTTCCCAAAGGTGCAAAAGCCCGCAATCCTGCTTTTGATGTTACCCCCTCTCGATTATTAACAGCTATCGTTACCGAAAAAGGGATCGTTTATCCTCCTTTTGATAAAAATCTAGCACAGGTGTGTAAATAAAAACTATGAATATTGTGTTGACCGGCTCTGTTGCATTTGACTATTTGATGACCTTTCCGGGTTATTTTCGTGACCATATATTACCGGATAAAATCGAAACGATAAGCCTCTCTTTCCTGGTGGATAATATGGTCAAGTTACGTGGAGGTATCGCGCCTAACATTGCATATACTCTGGCGCTTTTGGGCGAACATCCGCGCTTATTAGCCACGGTAGGGGAAGATTTCGAGGAATATCGGGCTTGGCTAGAAAGCAAAGGGGTGGACACTCAAGGAGCAAGGTTGATTCCAGGTGTTTTTACCGCCTCATGTTTTACCAGCACCGATCGCGCCAATGCCCAAATTACCAGTTTTTTTCCAGGGGCTATGGCACATGCTGCCAAGCTCTCTTTAAAGGATTTATGTTGTGATGATTCTGTCTTGGTGGTCATTTCACCAAACGACCCGCAAGCGATGCAAAAATATATAGACGAGTGCCATGAAATGCATCTTCCATATGTCTATGATCCCAGCCAACAAATTGTTCGGATGACACCCGAGGATATAAAAGCGGGTATCGATGGCGCTTTAGCGTTGTTTGTCAATGATTACGAATTTGGGCTAATCCAAAAAATGACCGCTATGTCTCATGAAGACATTCTGCGTCAGGTAAAATTTATGGTGGTCACGAATGGAGAACAAGGGGCAACCATCTATGCCGATAACCAGGTATTCCAAATACCGGGCATTATACCTGACCAAATCGTCGATCCGACCGGAGTGGGTGATGCTTTTAGAGGGGGATTCTTAGTAGCCTATGGACATCAGTTAGATTGGGAGACTTGTGGTAGGGTTGGTGCATTGGCAGCTACCTATTGTCTGGAAAATGCCGGTCCCCAAGGGCATGCTTATACACCCATGGAATTCATCACTCGATATCGTAAGTACTTTGATGATTATGGAAAATTGGATGTGTTTGTAAAAAATCAAGCGGAGTAGACCATGGAAAATTATGATGTAAAGGATATGAACTTAGCTGAAGGAGGCAGACGGCGAATCGAATGGGCAGAAAGAGAGATGCCGGTTTTGCGTTTGATCAAGGAAAGGTTCACACGCGAACGGCCTCTTCAGGGATTGCGAATTTCAGCTTGCTTGCATGTGACCACCGAGACCGCTAATTTAATGGATACCTTACGCAGCGGTGGAGCAGATGTTGTATTAACCGCCTCCAACCCTCTTTCTACCCAGGATGATGTGGCAGCTTCTTTAGTGACCCATTTCGAAATACCGGTATTTGCACGTAAGGGTGAAGACAACGCGACATATTATAAGCATATCGACGCGGCTCTTGATCATAAACCTCAAATGACCATGGATGACGGCGCCGATTTAGTGAGCACCTTGCATAAAAGCCGCCGGGAATTATTGGAGGGCATGATGGGTGGCACCGAGGAAACCACTACCGGCGTCATCCGTCTGCGAGCAATGGCTGCCGATGGGGCTTTGATGTTTCCGGTGATAGCGGTTAATGATGCCACCACCAAACACTTTTTTGATAACCGTTATGGCACCGGTCAATCCACCATCGATGGCATCATCCGCGCCACGAATGTACTTTTAGCGGGTAAGAATTTCGTGGTTGCCGGCTATGGCTGGTGCGGACGTGGTTTAGCAATGAGAGCACGCGGCATCGGCGCCAATGTGATTGTCACCGAAGTGAATCCATTGCCGGCTTTGGAAGCGGTAATGGATGGATACCGCGTGATGCCTATGGATGAGGCAGCAAAAATCGGCGATATATTTGTCACAGTAACGGGTGATATCAACGTCATCGATCGGCGGCATTTCGAGAAAATGAAAGATGGAGCAATTATTGCCAATTCGGGGCATTTTAACGTCGAAATCAATATCCCGGCCTTAGAAGCGATGGCAAAAGAAAAACGATTGGTAAGACCCTTTGTCGATCAATACACCTTGGCGGATGGCAGGCGGA
>JBDKUB010000442.1:0-1949 GCA_039679915.1 Anaerolineaceae bacterium | reverse complement strand
ACAATACTTACCCGAAATTCCCATAGGTTTATTGGCTGATTCGGGTTGGAAGGGCTATTGGGCTCGTTCTGGAATTGGTTCATTATTGAAATATGATGCACTTCATCCCTGGATTGGAGATGTTTCTGCTAAATTAGTCGATCATACCCACAGGCATGGTAAACGAGTGCACGTTTACACAGTCAACAATCCTGAAGATATCCAAAGGATGAAGGCGCTGAATGTCGATGGAATTTTTTCAGATGATCCCTTAATGGCGTTACAAATATTAAATCGAGGAGCTTCAAAATCATGATTCCAGACTCTTTGTTTATTGAAGCATCCAAACGGATAAAACCCTATATTCAAAAAACGCCGCTCACCTTCGACCCGGAATTAAATCTATATCTAAAATGGGAAAATCACCAAACCACCGGATCATTTAAATTAAGAGGGGCATTAAATAAGATCCTCAGCCTGCAAGATTGGGAAAGGGAGCGCGGCATCGTCACCGCTTCTGCCGGCAACCACGGACAAGGTGTAGCCATGGCAGCCAGCATAGTAAACGCACAAGTAACTGTATTTGCTTCCGAGCATGCCGTCCCAACAAAGCTGGATGCGATGCGCGCCAGAGGCGCTAAAATCATACTGGTGCCAGGCGGATATGGTGATGCAGAACAAGCTGGGATAAAATTTGCTCGAGAAAATCAAAGCACCTGGATATCGCCCTATAATGATGAAATAGTCATTGCGGGTGCCGGCACATTGGCTTTGGAGATCATGGAAGACCTGCCCGAATCCTTAGATATGAGTTGGATTGTTCCGGTTGGAGGTGGAGGGTTGATCTCCGGAATCGGAGCTGTAGTAAAAGAACATGCTTCAATGCAACCAGGAGCAAACAGCTCCTCTTTTTCAAAACCTAAAGTGATTGGGGTACAACCAGAAGCATCTGCATTTATGCACGCCATTTTTAAAAAAGGCGATCAATCGAATACAGAAGATTTGCCAACTCTCGCCGATGGTTTATCGGGTCCGGTGGAAGCCCAATCGATAACTATCCCCATGGTGCAAAAATATGTCGACGACATCATTACGGTTAGTGAAATCGAAATCGAACAAGCCATTGCCTTTGCCTGGAAAAAATACGGCGAAGTGATCGAGGGTTCGGCAGCAGTAACATTAGCAGCCGTGAACAATCGATATATTAAAGACAAACCGGCTGTCATTATCCTTTCCGGCGGAAATATCCAAAACGAAACGTTTTCCAAAATAGTGGAAACCTGGCAATGAACTATACACCAGAAGAGCTGATGGTCGTCTGCATGGCACGCCAATTAAAGGATGAGGACATAGCAGCCCAAGGCATAGCCACGCCTATGGTCACAGCCGCTTATCTATTAGCAAAAAGAACTCATGCTCCCCATTTATATTTTGCATCCGCAATTGGTCAAGGTATATGCCGCGAACCGGCAGAAATCGGCTTGACTCGAATCGAAGCATTATGGTTGGATCGCTCACTCGTCAATATCGGCTTCACCCGTACCTCATCTGATATTTTGCCAACCTTGCGGCCGAAAGAATTTTTCCGCCCGGCTCAGGTCGATATTTATGGAAACTTCAACAACATCGCCTTTGGAAAACAATATTTGTCGAGCGGTAAGCGCCACCCCCGTTTGCGTATGCCGGGAAGCGGAGGGATTCCCGATGTAACGACCTATTATGATGATATTTATCTATATGTTCCACGCCACTCACGGGTGACCTTCGTTCCACAATTAGATGTACGTTCCGGACTGGGCAATTCGCCAGAGCGCACTCATGGTCACGGACCGCAATATCTGGCCTCGAATTTGGGGCAGTTCGCTTTTATCGATGGTAAAATGCATCTACAAACATATCATCCAGGGGTACCCATTGACACAATCAAAGCACACACCGGTTTCGAATTATGCATTGCGCAAGACTGCCAT
>JBDKUB010000193.1:0-2577 GCA_039679915.1 Anaerolineaceae bacterium | reverse complement strand
CATATTTTAGCAGCTCTCATTTTTCATATCCATTTAAGAGATTATTCTAAAGGCGGTTCAAGAAATGGATCTGCCAGCGGCGACCCTGCTCGTGTTTCGAGATCGATATCAATAATAATGGCTGGTTCGATATAGGGCTTTTTTATTATGATTTCTTCTGCCATTAAGCGTCTCCTTTGTTCCATAATAGCACTGATTTTATCCCAATAATGAAATCGACGTCATAAATATTCCTTGCAGGTTTGTAAGTCTAAACACCATTTACTTCGCTCAGGGCGTCAGCCCACTTTTGTTGATGCCTCCTCCACGACCTGCCAGAAAGAATCATCCGGAAGAAAATGCAATCGATAGATAGGAATTTCTTCTAGTAACTGTCTTCCCCTGACAAAAAGCTCCGGATTCATGAATGGGTTATCCGGAATAACGGGGATATTCGCAATAAGCTCAGCCAAGGCTTGCCCGCCTGCGATGCCTTCCAAATAAACCTGTTTATCTTGAACCAGACGGTAGAGCCCGGTTAACGGTGCCGAATCTGGAACCGGACGAACCTGGCTAGGATTCCAAAAGGGCGTGGCGAAAACGATCCATTTATTGTCAACGGGCATTAAAACGACTAAATCGTCATTGATCACGATATCCTGAGGCGAAAGTCGAGCCACTGTGGATTTTCCACTCCCTGAATGCCCAAAAAACAAATAGGTTTTTCTATTTCTAATTATGCCTGCGCCATGAAATAGAATTCCTCCTTTTTTGAATACTAATAAAGCTAACAGAATGCGAAGCATATAATCGGTCGTTTCGACTATGCGATATTTCGAGTTGATTAATTCAGCCTGTCCCTGCAGCAAATCGATATACCCACTAAAGCCCGGCAAATCGAATCTTATCTTATTCCCATCCGAGTCATAATGGAATTTGACCTCAGCCATAAAATTCGAACTTACCTGAACCGGCTGCGTCTTGATGTAGACTCGGAAGATTGCCTGTTCATCACTGAAGAATTTATCATATCTTTCAGCCAACTGCTTACGCTGCGTTTCATCTCCAAGGTATATAGACACGGGAATATTGGCTATAGCAATAGTGATTGCCTCACCACAATCGATCGTCATAATGTGTCCTTGATTTTCATCTTCTACTTCGATATTATCCTAATTAATCACCAGGTTGGATAAAAAATGGTTTGCATTTGGATTATTACTGAATGCCCGGCTTCCTTAATTATCTTTTATTTTTATAGCGGGGACTTTCTGAGTGATTAAGCACACTAAGCCAATTACAAACAAGATCGATCCAATAATTATAAAAGGTTGCCCTTTACTTTGGGCTTTTACTTCGATCGGTCCATGTTGGGTAGAACCGCCGTTTGTTTCAACATCCTCCAGCCGATAATAGTATGTTTTCCCTGGGGTAACATTTTCATCTTCGAATTGATAATTTCCACCCGTCAGCGGATCATTCAAAGATGGTATGAGACTTGCATTAACTTGTTCATACTGAAATTCGGGGTTTTCGCTGCGATAAAGATTGAACCCAACCGTGTCGATCTCATTGGCAGTGCTCCATTCGATGAGAATGACCGATTTCTTAGCCTCAGCCAAGCCCCAAATTAACGAAGCTATACCAATGATCAATATGGCAAAATAAGAACCAATGATTATATGACTATTCGATTTCATCGAATGAATGACTGCAAAACAAGAATATTCATAATCATTTGTGAATATTATACCTTTACAACAACATCGATTAGCTATGAACCGTAAATATTGTCTATTTTTCATACCGGCAACCTTGCTCATATCCATGGTTTTATACTCACATCCAGTATCTTCTGCATCTTTCGCCTCTAAATTCACACCGACACCCACTCCATATCCCGGATTACTGTCAGACGAACAAGCTGAGGTGCAGAATGCCATCCAACAAGCTATTTCAGCCGAAGAGAGTGTTGTGATGGCTTACCTGGTATACGAAACACAAATCGCCGATATCCAACTTTCCGCAGATGATAATTGGGCTAGAGCCTGGTTGTATCCGCTGGATGCTGAATCCGGTCGAATTGTGCCGTCCGAACCCGGATTGGTCATCGTTAAAAAAATAGATGATCTTTGGCAGCCTATTTTGCCTTCGCATCCAGAATGGCTTACCGCCATTCAAGAAGCCCCAAGTGATCTACTCTCTGAAGATCAAAAAATAATGTATCTTGAGGAACAAAAAGAAAGCGCAGTGATCGCTGCCGTCACCGCCACGTTTGGGGGATATTACTTGCCCTGGACACGGAATGTGAACATGGCTATGACTCAAAGCGTCAGGCATGATAGATATACGCCCAGTGGCAGCGCTCATTATGCTTTTGATTTCGCCACCCCGGGTACAGCCCAGATGTTCAATATTCTAGCGTCAAAACCTGGCAAAGTAAAATTCTATAAAGATACCTGCTCGAATGGTTCGGAAAGCTGTTCGAATTACATCGTTCTGGAAGACACTAATACCAGCCCGACAACTTACGTGTTATACCTCCATTTAGCCAAGGATTCCATTCCATCCGAAATGAAAGTTGTCGGTAAAAAAGTA
>JBDKUB010000530.1:0-8242 GCA_039679915.1 Anaerolineaceae bacterium | reverse complement strand
CCAAAACATCCGTTCTGACCGACGATGATTTTTTCTTTAGTCGCTAGAAGGCTGCCAATCGCCATATCCATTAGAGCAGACCCCGCACATAATACCATATAAATATCATTTTTTGTTTTGAATATTTGTTGTAGCAAAGAAATTGTTTCGTTATAAATCTCCATCCACTCTGGACCATAATGACGCAGCACAGGCAAAGCCATCGATTCAAGCACATCTTCTTCAACATCACCGGGTCCTGGCGTAAAAAGTTTTACATGCTGTTTCATTCTTATCATCCTCCATAAAACCATAGAATAGATTTTGCTGGTAAACTTACCTAAATTATTTCATGTAATCAATGTGTATTGGTTGTATTGTCTGATGGTATGTTGGACTGACCTATATAATTAAGTAATAATCATCTTTTCCATTCACTGCTTCTTTATTATTCTGTCGATGACCTCATTAAATTGAAGAAATAAATATGTTCGTTCAGCAACCGTTGTGCTTGCTCACCATCCCGGTTGCGAAGCGCCGCAATAATCGCCTGCCAATTGTTGAGCATACGCCCCTCATAAAACTCGGGTATTTGCGAAGAAAATGAATGCAGCCAGGTTGCCAGCGAATGCAACACAGCCAGACTGACCCGGTTATGAGCTAAACTGGCGATCGAAAAATGAAATTCGATCTCCCGCGTTAGGAATGTTTGCCAGTAAGCACTGCCCTTCTCGGCTAGTTCTTTCAGCTCATTGAATTCCAACTCAACCTGGTTCAATTCTTCTTCGCTTGCTTTTTCAGCCGCCATCTTACAGCAATAGCATTCCAGGACGATACGGAACTCTGCCAGCTCTTCGCGTGTTGCGCCCTCTCTGCGGACGAGCAAATCAAGCGAATCGCTCACCTGGCGGATCGATGGTGCAGTTACAAATGCTCCTCCGTTTCCGCCGGTGCGGATGGTTAATAATCCAGATTGCTCGAGAATTCGGATTGCTTCTAAAAGTGCAGACCGACCAACACCGAACATTTTAGCTAATTCACGCTGCGATGGTAATCTATCCCCCGGTTGGAACTGCCCATCAAGGATCGCTTGACGAATTTGTTCAACGATCGCTTCACTAACTCGTGATGTGGATACTCTCTGAAAAGGTTGTTCCATCATGGTATGACCATCATACCTAATAGTTGTGATATCGTCAAGAGAGTTGTGATGTTTTGTCAACCACACCTGAAAAGTGAACCAAGCACTTCAAAGTCGAATTCTGTACCCCTATTGGTTTATTGGCTCAGATAGGGCACACAATTGGCTCGGGCATGGCTCACTCTTTGGTTTTTTGTGACGCACCTCAGACCCTAAAGGTTTTTTCACCCTTCCAAGACCCTCTTTTACGCGGTATCTTTGCTAAAATTAACGATAATTCGCGATGGAAACCTTTAGGGTCTTCTAAAAATAGCGCCCCCTCCATCGTTCCCGCTGCGCCAGATACAACATTTGAATGCCCGCCTAGCAACGTTACGGTTTGGATGAATCGTGTCCACATTTATCTGGTTAGAATGTAAGGTTGAGATAAATCAAAAATATTAATTACCAAAACAAAAACCCCCCACATTTTGGTGACCCGTAGAGGACTCGAACCTCCAACCAATTGATTAAGAGTCAACTGCTCTACCGAATTGAGCTAACGGGTCATGCGGACGAATTATACCGCAAAGGAAAGAGATGTCAACTTGACCCGCCAGATTTTATTTCCTGGGTATAATATGGTATTCATTTCATACTTCATTACCAATATACGGTTTAGTGCAGAATGTATTGCGAAATTTTATGAAAATTTTACGGTAATGCCTTTAATATTAAGTATGATATGTTTATAATCCGTATGCCAATGGCGGATTGATTGGTATTGGGGCATTTATTTGTATTTTTTTATAGTGGATTGATTTTTAAATTTTTTACGTGGTTCCCCAATTGAATTATTAATTGGTGAAATATCCTATGCCAAAATTATGATCGATACCTTTCCTCCCAAAGTCAAGATTCTCATTATCGATGATGAGATTATGCTGGCAAATATCCTTAAATATCAGCTCCAAAAATTTGGTTATGAGGTATATGTCGGTCCCATCAATGGTGAAGAAGCGATTAATTACACCCTAGACCTCAAGCCAGATCTTGTGCTCATGGATATATATTTAGACGGAGATCAAGATGGCATAGAAGTAACCAAAAAAATCAATGCGGTTCTGGATATCCCGATAATATATTCCACAGCCTTCGCAGATGAAAATACTATAAATCGAGCCAGCATCAGTTCACCTTACGGTTACCTGATCAAACCCATCGATATCAACGTGCTTCACAGCAGTATCGAAATCGCATTGTATAAGCACAAAATGGAAAAAAAGCTTAAAGAAAGCGAATTCCGCTACCGGTTGATCTCTGAATTGACCTCGGATTTTGCTTACGCTTACCGAATCGAACCGGATGGAAAATATATCAGGGAATGGATAACCGATGCTTTCCAACGCATTACTGGCTATTCACTCGAACAGTTAGACCCATGTACCGGCTGGATGAATTTGGTTCACCCGGAAGACACGTCCATTGTTATCCAAAGGCAAATCCGCCTTTCGCAAGGTTATACCGATGTTAGTGAATATCGAATCCTCCATAAAGATGGGCAATATCGCTGGCTTCGTGATTATTCCCGCCCGATAAAAGAGCCCCCCGAGCAAAATGTAAAACGAATCATTGGGGCTGCACAAGATATAACATTAGCAAAATATATGGAAAACCAATTGGAAATAGCGCAGAAGCGGCTTATCCAAAACACCCGACTCGCTGCAATTGGAGAATTAGCCTCTGGATTCGCACATCATATCAATAACCCTCTGACTTCTGTAATTGCAGAAACACATCTTTTACTCCAACACTTACCCGATGAACATCCTGGAAGAGAATCAGCCGAAATAATTCAAAAAGCATCTTGGCGAATTTATAATGACATCCAAAAGTTAATTGAATTAACCAAACCAATTACGATTACGCTCGAAAAAACCAACGTCAATAACACACTCGATATCGCACTAGGCTTGATTAGTGACCACCTGTTGGTCAAAAATGTCGATATCTCTAAGGATTATTCTCCGAGAGATCCTTATATATTGGCAAATGAATATCAACTTTGGGATTTATGGATCAATTTGATATTATTAACCTTAGATGCTAATCCTGATCAGATTAGGATAAAAACTGAAATCACCCCCGATAATCAAGTCGCAATAAGTATTTGGGATAATGGTAAATACATTTCTCCAGAAGAGATTGAGGCACTTCTCGATGCAGATTTTATAACTCTACCCGGAGAAAGAGGCATTGGCATTGAAATGCGAATATATCAAGAGATAATTCGCCAATATGGAGGGGAAATCTCAATTTCCAGCGACGAGCAAAGAGGTACGATTCAAAGGATAATTTTCCCTTTACTTAACGTAAACAAAAATAACATAGCTGAAAATTTCACTATATCCTAAACAAGTTATAATTCCCTATTATGAAATCCAATAATTCGATTATCTCAATCCCTGATATTTTAATTGGCCATGCCCAGGATATGGACGCGTTAACTGGTTGCACGGTAGTGCTTTGTCCCAAAGGAGCTGTAGGGGGTATCGATCAGAGAGGAGGCGCCCCGGGTACACGTGAATCCGATGCATTGCATCCAATGCACCTGGTCGAAAAAGTCCATGCGATTGTGCTTGCGGGAGGGTCTGCTTTTGGATTGGATGCTGCAACCGGCGTCATGAAATACCTCGAAGAGCATAATATCGGGTTCGAAACCGGCGCCGGAAAGGTTCCAATCGTACCGGCAGCCATCTTATTTGATTTAAATATCGGAAAAAAAGATGTCCGCCCCGATGCAGCGATGGGGTATCAAGCTTGTGTCAATGCCTCAAAAGGCATCCCCCAGGAAGGGAATTATGGCGCCGGCGTTGGTGCAACCGTGGGAAAAATTTTAGGGTTAGGGCAAGCAGTCAAATCTGGCACGGGATTTGCAGCTATGGAGATTGGCAACGGCGTGTTCGTCGCTGCTTTGATGGTTGTCAATGCATTTGGTGATGTCATAGATCCTTCGAACGGAAAAATACTAGCAGGAGCTCGATCGTTTCACAAAGGACCCATCCAATTAGGATCAACGGAGATCTTCGCGGATACTCAAGAAATCATGAAAACATGGATCGGACGGACAACATTGGGTTTTTCTTCCCACGCTAACACCGTAATTGGGGTAGTGATGAGCAATGCTCGATTGTCAAAAGAAGAAACAAATAAAGTAGCTCAAATGGCACAAGATGGTATCGCCCGCTGCATAAAGCCAGCACACACAATGGTGGATGGTGATACAATATTTGCCGTTTGCACGGGACGCCGAAAGGCAGATGTAAATATTATTGGTGCATTTGCTGCAGAAGTTACATCGCAAGCCATTCTTCGTTCGATAAAGATGGCGCAGTCCGCTGGTGGCGTGCCGGCAATTTCAGAATTGGTGACATGAATAATAAAGAGACGATACTTATTGTTGAAGATAATCAAATATTAAGAGAGGGGTTGCGAGACATTTTATCATATGAGGGATTTACAATTTTAACTGCGGCGCATGGGCAAGATGCACTCGATCAAATGAGAACCATCACTCCCGATTTGATCCTGTCGGATATTTCCATGCCAGAAATGGATGGAATTACCTTCTTCAAATCGGTGAGGGATAATTCCGATTGGGTAACTATCCCCTTTGTTTTCCTAACAGCACGGGGAGAGAAAGAGGATGTGTTAACCGGGAAAAACCTTGGCGCTGAAGATTACCTGGTGAAACCGCTTTCTCGCGAAGAGCTTCTCACTGCCATCAAGGGTAGGTTAAACCGATCGAGGCAAATACGCGTAGCACAGCTTCAGCAGGCTTACGAAGCCAGCCTTACGGTATTAGCCAATGCCATCGATGCACGCGATGCATACACCAGAGGGCATGTAGAGAGAGTGACTGCTTATTCCCAGGTATTGGCAAACGAATTGGGTTGGCAAGGGCGCCAGATGGAGCAATTACGCTTCGGTGCGATTCTCCACGATATCGGAAAAATTATCATTCAAGAATCCACATTATTAAAACCGGCCGCTTTGGATGAAATCGAGTGGGAAATCATGAAAAAGCACCCCATTACCGGGGCTGAAATGATCAAAGATATTCCATACCTGATACCGGCTATCCCCGTTATACTGCATCATCATGAAAGATGGGATGGGACAGGATATCCCGACCAATTAGCAGGCTATGATATTCCTCTCAGCGCCCGCATTGTTGCCGTTGCTGACGGATTTGATGCAATGACCATCGACCGCCCTTATCGTCAAAGATACACCCTGGAAGAAGCTGCTCAAGAAATCGAAAAATGCAGCGGCAGCCAGTTCGATCCCAGTATCGTAGCTATATTTAAAAAATGCTGGGGTGACAACAAAATCCAACCGATATGGGAAAAATGGCAAGCGGTTCATAAGTTGCCCCTTAAACCACCCTTGAATTACTCATAGATGACTACCCGGTTGCGCCCTTGGGTTT
Organism: Anaerolineaceae bacterium; assembly: GCA_039679915.1. Taxonomy (GTDB): domain Bacteria; phylum Chloroflexota; class Anaerolineae; order Anaerolineales; family UBA4823; genus JAAZNS01. The sequence continues at coordinate 2,651 of JBDKUB010000530.1, read as the reverse complement.
TAGCCTGCATTAATGCACGATCAGCACAATCGATAAGAATTAGTGGTTCCTGGCCATTATCGGGAAACGTAGCGCCGCCAATACTAACCGTTAGTGCAATCTCGATTAAGTCATTTTGATTTAATTCTACTACGAACGGTTTCGCCGAGATTGACAGGCGTAATTTTTCAGCCAAGGGGTTCATCCAATAGGCGGAAGTTCCTGGAAGTATCACTACAAACTCTTCACCCCCATATCGTGCCAGGCTATCGATAGATCTAAGTTCAGTTTTCAACCGCTCGACCACCAGTTGTAAAACTTTGTCTCCACATAGGTGCCCGTAAACATCATTTACCCTTTTGAAATGATCCAAATCCAATAATAAAATAGACAATGGATGGCCACTCCGTTTGGCATGATCGAGCTCGATAGAAATTTCTTGGATAAAATACCGACGATTGTAAGCTCCGGTCAGGTAATCGGTGATTGACGCCTTTTCCATTTCACCATATGCCATCGAATTTAACAAGGCTAGAGCCGCATGACTAGCTAGAGCTTGCAGTCTATCCGCATGTTCAAAGGTATAGTAATCTCGATCCGTTTTATCCAACGAAAGAAAACCCAATAATTGATCTTGGGCAACTAAAGGTGCACCACACCAAGAACCAATGTGTTGTGACACTTCTTTTTTGACCCAATCTGCTTCACTCAATACATCGGAAATGAAATAAGGTTGGCGCGTATCAGCCATTTTGCGAAGATTAGGTGTCTCTTTCAATGGAAGAGAAAAATCTCTTAATAAATCTTGCACGCCAAATTTATCGTATCCACGATGGGCAACGATTTTCACCTGATCTTTCTCTAGTATAAAAATACAGGCTGAGTCGTAAGGGACAATTTTATTCAATTCTCTTAAAACAAATTCCAATATTTTATCTGCTTTTAGACTGCTGGAAAGAATCAAACTGGTTTCACGTAATACTTCAGCAATTATGCGTTGTTGATGTTCGCTTTGGAAAAGGCGGGCATTGCTTACCGCTAAAGCAGCCTGGTTAGCAAAAGCCTGCGCAAGTTTGGCATCTTCTTCAGAATAAGCATCCGGTGTTCGTGAATCTAGAGTTAATATCCCAAGCACATCACCCCGGGCGATGAGTGGAACCCCCATCCACCCTTTAACATAATCAGCATTTCCTCTTCCCATATAACGGGTATCTTTTTTAGCATCCTCCAATATGATAAATTTTTTTGTAGAGAACATTTCCCACGCTAATAGGTCCTCATAAAGTGAAAATCTAACTTTTAAAGCAGCTTCGGGTTGTGGATGATCTTTAACTGCTTTAATATATAAATTTTCCCCTTCTAATAATAAAAGTGAAGCGCTATCATAATGAACAACTTGTTGTAGCTGTTCGAGAATGATATCCAATACACGTTCCAGATCAAGGCTGGAATTCAATGCAGCAGTAGCCTGCTGTAATGTTTCTGCGGTCAATCGGGCGCGATTTTCTTGCTTTAGGATTTGTTGTAATAGATGATTAATTTCATCAAATCTGCCCCCTTCCCTGGCCATTTGAAGCAAATCAGAAAATAATTTCTCAGCAGAAATTAATTCAGGATTATCTTCAATCATTTAACCGATAACGTATCCAACGTTAAAAAATTATATCATAAACTATTAATTGTTAAGATTTGGTGAAATTATTTCTTATCTAATTATCCAAACCCATTAGTCTTCCAAAAACCAATATTAAATATCTTCTACGTAGATAGTTAGATCATGGGTCTTTTCTGAACCGATCATTAATCCAAATTGACCATACAAAAAGGTATCATCTTCATATTCACCTAAGATTTTTCCATTCGCATATAGTTTTAATGTGGTATCTTGAGCTAAAACGCCCATGCGGTTGATTTGATCATGGCCGGAATAAATATTACTATCCTGTTTCCATTCTTGTAAGGCAACATAATTTTCGCCATCCCATCGATAAACACGAAAACTGCCATCACACGCGAAACTGAAAATATATCCCGAATTGGGGTTGGTTGCCCTCACCAATAATCCATAACGGTCTTTTCCTTCACATGATTTACCAGTCTTGAATGTCGCTTCGATATAAAAATCCGTTAAATCAGGTTGGGTCGCTATTCCCCATTCATCCCTTTTTCCCGGCGTATCTGCTTTCATGATCAATCGACCATTCTTAATGGAGAAATGAGTATTTGCCGTATCCAACAAATACCAATATTTACTCGATTTAAACGTATCTTGCCAGGTGGGTGATTTCAATTCCAGCCCCGTGACGGATTCAGCCACATTGATTTTTACCCAAAAAGGTTTTTGTGCTTTCTCTCCAATTCCAAATTTTACGCCATTCGGATTTTGTAATTGCCACAAACTCTGGAAATTTCCGTTGGAAGTCGGAGCAGTAAGAGAGATGGAAAGATCGATCGTTTCTTCCTGAGGGACAACCTCCGAAATAGGTGTAGAGGACGCGCCGCCCATTGGGTCACCCCCTACGAAAACCAATTGATATTGTTCTGTCCAGGTGCAGGTGCCGACATTGCGCAGCCGCCAGGTTTTGACGAATTTATCGCCTGGTGAAAATAATGTCCCATCTGGAACAGTGATATCCTTTACAAATTCCGCTTTATCAAAACATACCTCAGTG
>JBDKUB010000054.1:0-4092 GCA_039679915.1 Anaerolineaceae bacterium | reverse complement strand
TGTGGTGATCCGGTCACCCTGGCTGATTTGAGACCCAGCCAAACGGTATTAGACCTGGGTGCAGGGGGTGGTATCGATTGCTTCCTGGCAGGGAAAAAGGTTGGTCCAACAGGTCGTGTTATCGGTGTGGATATGACCCCAGAAATGTTGGAAAAAGCTCGGTCTAATAAAGAAAAAATGGGCGCAGATAATGTCGAATTCCGCCTGGGTGAGATCGAGCATCTCCCCGTTGCCGATAATTCTGTGGATGTCATCATCTCGAATTGCGTCGTAAACCTCAGCCCGGATAAACCTCAGGTTTTTCGGGAGGCTTTTCGGGTATTGAAACCGGGCGGTAAATTAGCAGTCACAGATATCGTCACCAACGGTCCCTTACCGGAAAATATCCGAAATTCACTCGATGAATGGGCGGCTTGTGTAGCTGGCGCTTTGGATGTGCAAGATTATATCTCCGGATTAGAAGCAGCAGGTTTCGAAAATATCGAGGCTGCACCGGTATTATTCGATCCGGTAAATACTGACCAAACTGCGACTAAAAAAGAAGACAAGCCGGATAATCCCAGCTTGCCTTTAGAAGATTTAAGCAAAAAAATCTATAGCGCAAAAATTACTGCCCGGAAACCATAACCTTTTTTCTCATCAAGTATTGCTGAGAACTACCGGATTCTCCAATTAAATCACGGCAAATAATCCCAGGGATTTACTTTGGTGCCTTTATACATCATCTCGAAATGCAAGTGTGAACCAGCCGCATTCCCTGTTTCTCCAATAGCTCCAATAATTCCCCCTTGAACCACACTCTGACCGCAGCCCACATTGATAGCGTTAAGGTGGGCATACAAAGTTTGCCAGCCATTGCCATGATTGATGACCACAACATTTCCATATCCCCAATTGTTCCAGCCAGCATAAACCACCACACCTGAATCGGCTGCATAAACCGGATCGCTGGTTTCGCCGTCGATATCGATACCGCTGTGATTTGTAGAAGGTGAATAGTCATATCCGGACAACTTATGACTATTAGCCGGCCAGATGAACATTTCAGAACCTACCGCACCACTGGTTACATTTTCACAGGCGCCCGGGCCTAGCACTTTAGCTACCCCCGGGTTATCAAGTGGAATTTCCGGCGCACTCCAGGTGACATATTCTCGCTTGCCCCCAGGAACAACCAACCAGGTCCCAGCTTCGATATTCGGATGGGCATAATCGCCAACAGTATCGGGATCGAGCTTGTTGCCCGGCCAATTAATGATGACCTCGGGGGTAACGCCAAAAAATTTGGCTACGGTGTTCAATCCATCGCCAGCCTGCCAGCGGTAATACGTCCCATTGACCGGCAGAATCACCAATTCCTGACCGGGGCGCAGGTTGTGCGGATTATCTCCCAGAACAATTTGATTACCCCATAAAAGAGTCTCGGGTAATAAGCCAAATTTATCGGCAATCCCAAACAGCGTATCGCCGGTTTGTACAGTATAAGTAATGACATCGACACGAGGTCGGGTAGGTATAATCGTGTGGAATTGTGCCAAACGGGGGATGCCCTGTGTTTTTATTTCCGTAAATCCGGTTAATTGGGGGTTATCTGGCAGCGGTGTGGCGGTTGCCATGGTTAATCCATACATCGATCCCCCTTGAAGTTGGAGGGGACTGATCACGTAAAGCTGCCCCATAACCCATACAATCACGATAATCAAAACAATCAGGACAATATGGGTGCTAACGCGGAGCGTTATTTCTGCCAAACCAATCCGGTTGAGCGTTTCCCAAACAGAATAGAATATACCTGGCGATGCCTCCGAGTCTGATATATTGTTGGGGTTACTTTGCGAAGCTGGTTGATAATCGGAATCGCCTTCGGGAAAAGATTCCAACTCTGGATTATTAATCATAATGAATTATCTTCCCAAATGATAACATGGGCATTTATATCCGTCAAACTGACCCATTAAGGCTGATTTAGACTTTCGATTGCTTCTTCTGCTGCTGAGTAAGCTTCTTTTTCCCCTTGCAGAACACTCATGGTTGCCTTATAAAAAATAGAGGACAGCCGATTAATATCATCGATACCCGTGATAATGTTAGCGGAAGCTACGATTTTTTCGGTTGTCATGATTAATTGAGAGTCTTGCCAGTTTTCCAACACGCTTTTTCGAGTGGGTAAATAACCGCTGGCTAGATTCCAATTCGATTGAAATTCAGTATCCGACAGGTATTCAGCTAATTCGACCACCAGGGTTTGGTCGCTTCGATGAGGGTTAGCCAAAGCCCATACCCATCCAGTGGTTAATGTGTAAGGTTTCCCATCCGGGGTAGGTAGGGTAGTCACCAAATAATCTTTATGATTATTTTGATTATAACGAGAAAGCCATGTAGCTGCCATTTTGGCACGATTGTCTTGGAGCGCTTGCCAGCCCTGATCATCACTTTGAATTTGGATCACCCAAGGTGGTATAAGACGTTTCTCTGTAGCTTGATCGAAAAAAGAAAGCGTGGTTGTTAAAGGCTCAATATTAATGGTAACTTTACCTTCATCGTCATATATGCTGCCTCCCGAAGCCAGATAAAGTGAAAGTGGGAAAAAGCCCTTCGGATCACCGGCTGGAAAAATCAAGGTGTTCGTACCCGAAAGAAAATCGGTATATGAAATGGGCGGCGATTCGATATCCGAATGGTAAACCAGCACCAGGGCATCGCCTGCAAATGGCAATCCAAATGAGCTATTTTGAAGACGCCCAAGCTGATGGGCATATTCGAACCAATCTTCATCATCGATTACTTCGGTCAATCCGTCGTAAGGATGAAGCACCCCTTTGAGTACCGCCACTTGTAGCTGAGATTGAGGTAATGCGATCAAGTCGGGCACGGCTTCTGGCGCCGCTGCACTGGCAGCCACCAGCGAATTGATCAAACTGGCAGAGCCTTCTTCCGCCTTTTGGCGAATTTCGATTTGCACACCGGGGCGGCGTGCAACAAATTCATCCAACCTTTTCTGGAGAATCAACCCGCTTTCACTCTTAGAATCGGGTGCAAATTGAGGCGGTAACCAGATTCGCAAGGTCGTGACACTCGGTGTGGCTGTCGGCTTGATATAGCTACTCATCGTTGGCGTTCTAACCGCGGTAGGGGGTGCTTGGGTAATCTGTAATTGGGATGCAATTTGGCATCCGGTCAGAAATAACAAACCAACGGTAACAAATATTCGAAGGTGCCTTTTCATATCACAACATGACCGGTTCATTCAGCAATGCCGATAGAAGATTAACAGCATGATTAACATCATCCAAATCGATCATTTCTGATGGAGAGTGGATATAGCGGCATGGGATGGAAAGACATCCTGCCGGCACCCCCGCCCTGGTAAGTTGTATAGCGCGGGCATCAGTACTGCCCGATTCGAGCACTTCCATCTGGTGTGGAATTTTGAATTTCACAGAGGTGCGTACCAGTAATTCCACCAGACGCGGGTCTGCCAGCATACCCGAATCACGCACCTTAATGGCTGGTCCTTTACCCAGGGACACTTCCATCTTTATCCCTTTCGGGGTATCACCGGTGCGGGTGACATCGACCGCCAAACCGATGTCCGGTTCGATGCCGAAAGCAGCCGTAGTTGCTCCACGCAAACCCACTTCTTCTTGTGTGCTGAATACGAAATAGATTTGGTTGGCAGGGGATTTGATTTTACGCATCGTTTCGATTATCACCGCCACCCCTACTCGATCATCCATCGCCTTAGAAACCATGCGCTTCCCCAAATCGATGACCGGCCGATCAAACGCTGCCACATCCCCAACCTTGACCGGGCAGTCTTTCTTGCTGGATGAACCTGTATCGATATACATCTGTTCAAGGGAGGGAGGCGTATGCGGTTGAGGAATATGCTCGTGCCCGATAACGCCGGCTGTCCCGTTCAGAAAACGTACATGCCCGCCGACGCAGTCCAGCGGCCTGACGCCTCCTATGGTAGTAAACCGAGCAAAACCATCATCATCCACATGGGTGACTATCAAACCAATTTCGTCCATATGGGCAACCAGCATGATTTTACTGCCCTTCGATTTTATTGCAGGTGTGCTGACAATT
>JBDKUB010000382.1:0-1689 GCA_039679915.1 Anaerolineaceae bacterium | reverse complement strand
ATTACCGATGTTCATCCTGTTCTATCCTTGGCATGTGGATTATTGATTGCCGGCGGTGTCCATGCTACGAAGTCACTAGCTGTTCGTCCGGCTGTTACTGCTACAACCGCGGGTGCCGGAAATGTTCCGGTGAGCATTCTCGAAGATATCGTCTCTACCATTGTTTCGATTTTGTCGGTAGTCGTTCCCGCATTAGTCGCCATGTTCATCATTCTATTCACATCCTGGGTGATATGGCGATTGTGGCGGCGAGCCAATCGCTTGAACGAAGAAAAAACATAGATACTATCTTATATCCATGAATTTGAGGAAATAAAACATGTCTGAACAATTACCCTACACAACGTACCAATCAGAAAATCGCCGCACTAGCACTATGGCTATCGTCAGCCTTGTTGCGGGCATCTTAGGATTAACGTTTTTCCCGTTCATAGGCAGCATCGTTGCTGTCATTACCGGTCCAATGGCAAAAAAGGAGATTCAACAGAGCGGAGGTACCCTAGATGGTGAAGGCTTGGCAACAGCCGGAATTGTTACCGGATGGATAGGTATTGGGTTAGGCGTTATTAGTTGCTTAGTCACCTTTTTTGCAATTTTGGTCCCTTTAGTTCTCATTCCTTTGGGGTTATTTTCCATCGGAAACACGGGCTTTTTACTGCCAATATTGTTGGGAATTCTTTAATAGTAAGGTACTGCGATTTATAATGAGGGGTTGAATAAACCAGTAACTTATCAATATTAATGCATAGGAGAAGAAATGGACCAAAATATCGCCCCCCAGCAAGAAGTAGTACCTAAGAAGAAAAGCAATATTGGTTGGATTATTGCCATCATTGTCATTGTTGTTATATGTCTTTGCTGCGCCGTTGTAGGTTTTGTGATCTATTATTTATGGACGTATGGTGACCAAATCTTCAATATCAGCGCTGCATATCTCAATCTCTTGATTTGATCGAATAGTTTTTATTAAAAAGGGTTTCCCAAAAATTGGAAGCCCTTTATTATTTAATCCTAAAGCCGCGCTGATCCGTTACCTAGCTCATCATGCCAAATGCCCGATTGGATTTCAGCCAGGGCAGCTAAGGCTTTTTCTCTCACATCTAATAGCAAGTCTAAGGCTTGGAATTCATCTTCATCCAAAACAATCTGCCTGCCATCCGGGAATATCAATACATCTAATGCTAAATCTTTATAGGATATCTTATCGCCCTCAAAGACGGCCGGGTAAGAAATATTGATATACCAGCCGCGCAAGTTACCCATTTGCCCATCGTGGATTTCGAACAGATTGTACCAACGGTCCGTGAAATACGTTTCGACAAACCGATCGTTCCGCCGCATCGGCATTCCATGAAGCATGATATCCTGGTGGTCGAAATAGGCTTCCAACACGATAACATGGCTGGTGCGTTTTAACAGGCTGCCCGTATAGCGCCATACCTCTTTTCCCCCGGAATCCTGCTTTATCACGGTAATGGATGACATTTTCTTTGCTCCAAAATAGCTTATATTTCCTGACATTCATTATATCGATTTATCGGCCGATTCTATAGATTAAGAATGATCGGCTTTTTCACTTATAGAGTGAAGCCTTGATTTCCTGGCTTTGAGTAACTTAGTAGTCTGTCAATTATGATGATCTAGTCCTCAGTTAAACATGATTCGTAATTTCGGATTTTCTTGATTTAT
>JBDKUB010000255.1:0-8061 GCA_039679915.1 Anaerolineaceae bacterium | reverse complement strand
CTTCTCAAGAATCGATTGGCGTTCGTCTTCGATATGCTCCAGCCTTTCGAGCAACTCGCTGCGGAGCAGCTCAGCTTCCGTACGGGCAGTATCGGCAGCGGCTGTGGCTTTGCGCGAGAGATCACGTTGGCGGTGGATTTCATCCAACAGATCATCGGCGTGCAAATCCTGGGGAGTTAGCTCTGCCCTGGCGGCTGAAATAATCGATTGGGGTAAGCCCAGGCGTTCGGCAATTGCTAGGGCATTCGATCGGCCGGGGATGCCGAAGACCAAATGGTAGGTAGGGCGAAGGCTTTCAAGGTCGAACTCCACACTAGCATTGACCACGCCCGGGGTGATATGGGCAAAGGCTTTCAATTCCGGGTGATGGGTCGTCACCAATGTAGTAATGCTTTGGTCGAGCAATTGAGTCAGCATCGCTCTTGCTAGAGCTGCGCCTTCTTGCGGATCCGTACCAGCCCCTAATTCGTCTAAGAGGACCAAAGAACGTCGATCGGCTTTCTTAAGGATGCGGATGATATTGGTGATATGACTGGAAAAGGTGGAAAGCGATTGTTCGATGGATTGTTCGTCGCCAATGTCAGCAAAGATATCCTGGAAAACGCTGATCTCTGAGCCGGGGTAGGCTGGAATATGTCCTCCAGCTTGTGCCATTAGAGCAATCAGCCCAACGGTTTTAAGCGTCACGGTTTTTCCGCCCGTGTTCGGACCGGTTATCACCATGGCATATGTCTGATCGTCGAGTTCTACATCGATGGGCACAACGGTATGCGGATCGAGCAGTGGATGACGAGCTTGTAAAAGGCGTATCCGGCTGCCCGGATGTTTTGTTGTATCCGATTTTATTGTTTTTGGGGCTGGAATGGCATGGAGGGATGGCTCACTGGCATTGATGGCTTCGGCGTAGCGGGCGCAAGCCAATGCCAGATCCAGGTTTGCTAAGACATCGATGGTTTGAGCAATCTCAGCAGCATGGATTTTCACCTGGTTCGACAATTCAAACAATATGCGGCGCTCTTCATCGCGTTCGTCTAATTGAAGCTGGCGGTTTTGGTTGTTCAGTTCCACAACCCCCAGGGGTTCGATAAATAAAGTAGCGCCGGAAGATGATTGATCGTGAACGATAGCTTTGACCCTTCCTTTGAATTCAGCCCGCAAGGGGAGGACATATCTGCCTTCTCTTTGGGTGATCAAGGTTTCTTGCAGGAAGGGTGTGATTTTTTGATCGGTGACCATCCGCTGAAGTTTGCCCAGCAACCGTTCGCGGGCTATGCGTAGTTCACTGCGGATGCTGGAGAGCTTGGGAGAAGCCGAATCCAGAATTTCACCATGATCTGATATCGTATGTGAAATCGCATCGACTAAACCAGCCGGGTGTGGTAATTGAGCTACGATATCGAATAAGCCGGGGAATTGATAGGCTATTTTTTCGAATGTACGGGTTAGATTACGAGCAGTTACCAGAGTCGATTTTATGTCGAGAAAATCGGTTGGGGTAAGCACACCATCAATTTTGGCTAATTCAAGGGCTGAGCGTATATCCCTTGCCCCGCCAATTGTGAGGTCGGGATGGGTGTTCAACAGTTGACGGGCTTCGCTGGTGAGGGATTGGCGTAGGCGGGCTTCGTCGATATGGCGAGAGGGGCGCAGCGATAAGGCTTTCTCTGTGGAAGCAGAGAATGCTGTGTATCCTGCTAAAAGTTCAAGCACCTTATCGAATTCTAGGGTATGTAAGGTTTTTTCATCCATGTACGCAGCGAGTGTACCATAGGGCTGAATAATGGGGGAGAGGCGTTGAAAATAATAATTATTGCTAAAATATCAAAATTGATAAGTTCTATTGATATTATTTTGTTCCGTTTTATAATCTAATTATAAATTTTCTTTAATCAGAATTAATCGAATTATCATTTTTATTTTCGCTCCTCTGTACGGAGGTATTATCTACTGTGTTATATGATCAACCAAAGGGTCAAGGGACCACAGAATACGGCTTGACTATAATGCTGGTGGCGATTGCAGTAATCATTATTCTTTATATGCTGGGACCTGCCATAGGCAATTTATTCAGCGATGTCGTGAACAGTATCTGAATTCCTTGTAAACCGTACGCCAATCAGTTATAATGACGACACCCGAACAAGGGTGATTTGGGCGCGTAGCTCAGTCGGTCAGAGCGCACGGTTCACATCCGTGAGGTTCGGAGGTTCGAGCCCTCTCGCGCCCACAAAGACGTTGAACATAAGCTATCAGCCGCTTGAAAGTAAATCAAGGCTGATAGTTTTTTTATTCCTTCCTAAACTGTAAACAATAATGGTGGAAGGTGTTGCTCACCCAGGCATTACCCATGCCGTAAGGAGCCAGGCGCTGGTTATCCTGAGCCCAGATTTTTTCATCTTTCAGCGAGTATGTTGCGCATAGCCGCTTCGCTAAATCCCATGCCAGGGGGTAGATTTTGCCACCTTTTTTTATATTCTTAACGATAATAGTCAGATAAGCGCCGTCTATCAAAAAAGGCTTCAGGGCAATGAAAATGCTGTCAAGCTTTTCGATGAATTCGTCATAATCGTGGATATTGCCCAGATCGTTGGGATCATCCGAATAAAAGACATCCATTTGCGGGGAATTACGCCGAGCTTTCTGAGTTTGGGCACCAGGCGCATGCAGCATATCCCAATAGGGAGGGGAAGTGAGAACATAATTTATCGGAGGAATATGATAGCTGGGGATCAAGCGATCGATTTCAAGGGCGTTCCCGGCGTATATTTCTGCAGCCAGGGCGTTGGCTGGGTCTCCTAAGGCTGCCCTTTCATCTAAAATAATCTGGCGCGAGATGGCGACATATGTCGGATTCAATTCGATGCCGTAACTATGCCTGCCGCTGCGTAAGGCTGCTGCCAGGGTGCTGCTGGTGCCTGCCATGGGGTCGAAAACCACCTGCTCTTTTTTGGTGAAGAATTCGATGAATTCCTGTGCCAAGGTTTCAGGAAACTTAGCGGGGTGGCGCAGCACATCTTTACGGCGCGGCGGAGGGTTATGGATGAACCACGATTTTTGAAATTTCAACCATTCTTTTGGGGAGAGATCATTGAGATGGTTGATAAATGGGCGTTTGGACATAATGATTATGGAGTTACCTGACGAATGATTAAATCAGAGAAGCTGACCGTAATAGCGGAATCCTTCGACGAGCGGGCAAAAACGCCAAGAGTGCCCTCCGGGATGGATGGGTCATTTACAGTAAATTGAAATTCTCCGTTGATGAAAAAATGCATTTCTTTTCCTTTGACCCAAACTGCCAGGCGGGATTGACTGGGAGCGCCGGGGGGCACAGCCCCGCTTAACGTTTTAGGATAAGGTGAAGAAGCTTTGCCGGCTATATATTTGTCTAGCCGCACAGCGCCGTTGCACGAGAGTGAAAATCGGTAAAAATCCAATGCAGGTGTAACACGAAATAATAATCCATATTCATCATCCCCGCGGCATATACCTGGGCTGGCAGTAATCTCTGCGTAGAAATCTTTCAACTCAGGGGCTTTGCGTAAACTAAACAAATATATATTCGGTTGTGAAATAGCCAGCGTGATTTCCTTTTGACCAAATGCCACACTGCTGGTTTCTCCGGTAGCCAAATCCCATAAATCGGGGTCGGTGAAATCGTCTTCGAGAATCAATTCGCCAATGTTGGGGCGGATATCCACAGTGGGGGTGATTGCCTGGGTAGGGACCAGGGTGCTGGTTGCAGTAGGGGGAAACCAGACAATCGTTGGGGTGATGGTCTCTAATGGTGGTGGTGATGTGGGTGGTATGAGGGTAGGAATGGGTGTTGAGATGCTCAGGCAAGCACTCAATATATATATAGTAACACTCAGCGCCAGGCAAATAACGAAGCGGGAAATATTGCTTCCCATATCACGATAATGAGATGATCTGATCGCGTTCCGGACCGACAGAAATCAGATGGACTTTCACTTTACATAGATCTTCAATGCGGTGGATATACATTCGGGCTTGAGAGGGCAAATCATCCCATGAGCGGACTTGCCATAAATTCTCTTCCCATCCGGGCATTTCTTCATATACAGGGGTGAAATTGTCCAGGTCGGATGTGCCAAAAGGTAAATCGGTATAGATATTCCCGTTCGATTGATAAGCATTGCAGATTTTGATCGTGGGTAAGCCGCTGAGTACATCCAATTTCGTTACTGCTAATTCGTTCAACCCGTTGATGCGAACCGCGTAACGCAGCAGTACTATGTCCAACCAACCTACCCGCCGCGGTCTGCCTGTGGTTGTGCCAAATTCATCCCAGGGATTTTTACCGGTGCCGCGCAGATGAAGCGCAACATCCCCATCTAGTTCGGTGGGGAATGGACCAGAACCCACCCGGGTTTGAAATGCTTTTACCACACCGAAAACGGTGTCAACAACGCCCACACCCAAACCTAAACCGACCAAAGCGCCGGCTGCAGTGGGATTGGAGCTGGTCACAAAGGGATAGGTGCCATGATCGAGGTCTAGCAGCGTGCCTTGAGCCCCTTCCGCCAGAATAGGTTCTCCGTTATCGAGGGCATTCGAGAGCAAGATCGAAACATCCTTAATATAGGGAGTAATCTGTTTGGCATACTCGATAAACTCTTGGGAGATCGAATGGGCATTCAAAGGTTCAGCGCCATATAATTGGGTTAGCTTCGTGTTGACTGCTGTAATGTGCGCCTCGATTTTTTGTTCGAAACTATCGATATGACGCATATCCCCAATTCGCAAACCCACCCGCGCCACTTTATCGGTGTAAGCTGGGCCAATGCCGCGCAGGGTTGTTCCGATTTTTCCTTTCCCACTGGCATTCTCGATAGCTTGATCCAGGGCACGATGACCGGGCGTAATCAAATGGGCTGCATGAGAGATATATAGTCTTTTTGGATCGACATTAATACCCGCTTTGCGAAGCGTGTCCATCTCAGTAAGAAGCGTCACAGGGTTAATGACTACTCCATTACCAATGGCGCCAATCGTATGGGAGTGGATCATTCCAGATGGTAATAAATGCAATTTGAAGGTTTGTTGTCCAACATTCACCGTATGTCCAGCGTTATCTCCGCCATTGTAGCGGGCAACGATGTTCGCATGGGCTGAAAGCAAATCGACAATTCTGCCCTTCCCTTCGTCTCCCCACTGGGCTCCTAATATGATATCTAATGGCATACGCACCTCCTTTTTCCCGAATTTATTTAGACCGGGGATGTCGTATCGATTAAGGTGTTGTACAATTATGGTCGGACGAATTGGTGTATGGAAATCAAGGGTAATAATCAGTGCGCCCAACCCGAATTTTTATTCTAGCACATTCTCGATGGATATGTTGTACTTATAATAAATAAAGGAGAAATATGCGCAAGAAAGTTACCTTAATCACAGGAGCATCCGGAGAAATTGGGGATGCCCTTATACGACAGTTATTAGCCGAGGGCAATACAAATCTTGTCTCATTGGATATTCGACCTCTGGCGCCAGAAATTGCCAACCAGATCACACATATCCAGGGGGATATTTGCGATAAATCTCTTTTAGCCAGAATCATCAGCGAATATGAAGTCGATATCATCTACCATCTGGCAGCCTTGTTATCTACCCGGGCTGAGTTCACACCCGAAGCAGCCCATAAGGTCAATGTGGAAGGGACCTTGGGTTTGCTGCAGATGGCTTCCGATCAATCCCAGTGGCGGGGAAAACCCGTTATGTTTGTTTTTCCAAGCTCGATCGCAATTTATGGCATCCCCGATTTGGATACCAAAGCAAAATATCCCCGGATTCGGGAGTGGGAGTGGAATTACCCTCGCACCATGTATGGCAGCAATAAATTATATTGTGAGATGTTGGGTATCTATTACAGTGAATATTTCCGCCAATTAGCAGCCGATCGACCGGTCATGTTGGACTTTCGCAGCGTTCGATTTCCGGGGTTGATCAGTGCTTATACAGTCCCTAGCGGCGGAACCAGCGATTATGGCCCTGAAATGCTTCATGCCGCCGCCAAGGGAGAGCCGTATGCGTGTTTCGTACGAGAGGATTCGAGAATTCCATTTATGGCAATGCCGGATGCATTAAAAGCTCTAACGAAACTGGCAGCCGCGCCGCGTTCGGCATTGTCCCGCCGGGTATATAACGTCACCAGCTTTAGTTTGAGCGCGGCAGAATTTCGGCAAATCGTGCTCAAATATTTCCCTGATGCAAAAATTACATTTGCCCCGGATTCGAAACGCAACGATATTGTCGATAGCTGGCCAGCCGACCTGAATGATAACGATGCCCGCAGAGATTGGGGATGGATGCCCGATTACGATGTCGACCGTTCATTCGAAGAATATCTGGTGCCTAATATCAAAATGAGATACCAGACTAAGTTGTATTATTAAATATGATGCCTGAATGTAAACCAGGACTTATCGTTCTATTCGGTTCAGGCGAAACTTCTGCCAGCGGACGGAAGATTTTTGATCGTATGATGAGAAGATTACCTCCTTCGCCGAAGGTAGCTTTATTGGAAACCCCGGCGGGATTCGAATTGAATTCTGCTCAGGTGATTGGCAGGGTGGGCGATTTCTTGCGTTCGCGTTTACAGAACTATGATCCGCAAATTCAAATTGTGCCTGCCCGAAAACGCGGCACACCCTTTTCTCCCGATGACCCGCAAATTGCCAACCCCTTGCTTTCTGCTGATATGATATTCATGGGACCCGGAAGCCCTTCATATGCCGTTCGCCAGCTCCAAAATAGTGTAGCTTGGCATTACCTGCTAGCTCGGCATCGTTTAGGGGCTACACTTGCTCTGGCAAGTGCAGCAACCGTTGCCGTTAGCGCTTACAGTTTACCGGTGTATGAAATCTATAAAGTGGGGGAAGAACTGCACTGGAAAACCGGTTTGGACTTATTTGCCCAATATGGTCTATCTTTGATTTTTATTCCTCATTGGAACAACAATGATGGCGGCAATGAATTGGATACAAACCGCTGCTTTATGGGGAGACCGCGATTTCTTGAATTGATCAAGCAGTTGCCTTCGGGTTTGACCATTATTGGGCTCGACGAAAAAACCGCATTGATCATCGATCCTCAATCCGGAGGCTGCGAAGTCGTAGGAATCGGTGGAATAACGCTTATCCACACCGGCAGCGCTCATGACGATGCATTTATGGAAAGCGAGCTTCACGAGACCGGATTGACAGAAGTGGCTCAATTGCGGAATGGACATGTCCATCGGTTTGTGAACGGACAGACTTTTTCACTTAGCCGAATCGGCCCGTTTCATCCACCCATTGGAGGAGATGGATTGCCGGAGGATGACTGGGAAAAAGCTCTTCGAACATATCGTGCAGCGCATTCACCGGAAAGCATAGCCAGGGAGGAAATAATTCCCCCGAAAGAAATCGTCGAATTGATCGACAAACGTCAAATTGCCCGTTCGAAAAAGGATTGGGAACTGGCGGACAGCTTGAGGAAACAAATATTCTCACAGGGCTGGTCGATTATCGATACACCCGATGGTGTAAAAATCGAACCTGTTTCTGAGTGACTTCGAAGAGGTTAAGGAGCATAGAGATTATGATAGATAAGCTTAGCGTTGGCTATATCGGTTTAGGGATTATGGGTAAATCGATTGCCCATAATATATTAAAAGCGGGATTCCCAATCGTGGTTTATAACCGCAGCCTGCCCGCTGTTCAAGAATTGGTGGCCGAAGGGGCTAAACAAGCTGGGTCACCTGCAGAAGTAGCCAATCAAGTGGAAGTGGTTTTCACCAATCTGCCGGATACGCCGGATGTAGAAATGGTGGTATTGGGGAAGAGTGGTATTTTGGAAGGCGCCCATAAGGGTTTGATTTATGTCGATAATTCGACGATAAAGCCTTCCGCCTCGCGTCGGATTGCTGAGATATTAGCAGAAAAAAATGTGCTTAGCCTGGATGCTCCGGTAAGCGGCGGTGATATTGGCGCCCGACAGGGAACACTGGCGATTATGGTGGGTGGGCCAGAAGAAGCCTTGAATAAAGTGATGCCGGTG
>JBDKUB010000575.1:0-1862 GCA_039679915.1 Anaerolineaceae bacterium | reverse complement strand
ACCAGAGGATGTTGATTGGTACGTAAATATATTTCACTCGCATGGGTTAATATTTCCCAGGCTTGACGAGTCAATAAATCTCCTCTTCCTGGACCAAGACCCAAAATCGTGATTGTAGGTTTACTACGGCGTGTATCACTCATCTATCACTTTACTTTCTAACGGAACTATCAAAAAAAAGACACAGAATTCACTTATTAGCAGGGTATAAAAATACCCAAAGCGAGTCCTATGTCTCTGTGAACGATGTTCAAGCTGGTATAAACCAGCTCGATGGGCAAACCGGATTAACGCTTGGTGTAGGTAGGTGCTTTGCGAGCGCGTTTTAAACCGGGTTTCTTGCGTTCTTTCACACGCGGGTCACGCGATAAGTATCCGCCTTTCCTTAGCGTGCTGCGGTAATCGGGGTTCATCACGGTTAATGCGCGCGCTAACCCCAATCGGACCGAATCTCTTTGACCGGTTACACCCCCGCCTTCGACACGGACGGTGATGTCGAAGCTGGAAAGGTTTTCACCGACCGCTTGGAGAGGTGCCAGGGCTGTTTCTAAATCGCCCAAACGGGAGAAAAATACATCGCCTGGTTTTTCATTGACCAGCATCTGACCGGTTCCCGACATAATGCGAACTCGTGCGGTGCTTTCTTTGCGACGTCCAATTCCTTCGTAATAATGTGTACTCATAATTCCAACTCCTACTCAAGCGGCATAGGAGACTGTGCCGCATGCGGGTGATCCAACCCAGGATATACTTTCAATTTCTTGATTAGTTGCTTTCCCAATTTATTATGAGGAAGCATACCCCAAACGGCTGCCTGGATAACTCGCTCGGGATGGCGTTCAATTTGTTGCCGCAAGCTAATGGATTTTAACCCACTGGGATAATTCGAATGATGATAATAGAATTTTTCATCTAACTTCTTACCGGTAACCTGCACTTGGGATGCATTGATCACCACAACATAGTCGCCGGTATCCACGCCGGGAGTAAACTGCGGATGAGTTTTACCCAATAAGATACTGGCTATTGTTGTGGCTAATCTTCCCAGATTTTGGTTGCTGGCATCCACCAGAACCCATCCCGGTTCAATCTCGTTTGCTTTTGGATAATAAGTTTTATTCACGTTTTTCTATCTCCACTTACAACCTGCATATTTCATCAGGATGGATAAGTTACTTCTAATAATATCAATCCTTGAGGAGGCGCCAATCCTTGAATCGGATAAATCGGAGGCATCTCCAACAAACTTTTGATCTCTTCTTCATCATGTTTCCCTTGCCCAACAGCTACAATAAAACTAACCAAGCGACGCACCATCCGAAAAAGGAACGCGTCTGCGGTGATATCGAATACCAGCCTTTGCTGATCCATTGCATCACTCCACCAACGCCAGGATGCGTCCAGAACATTGCGGGTCGTATTACTTTTTGGCATAGGTGGTGAACCAAAGGCAGCAAAATCGTGCCTGCCCAGGATGTGTGCGACTGCTTGCTGCATTCGTTCGATATTGACCGCTGGCCAAATCCGCCAGGCGTATCTTTCCAACAATGGATTACGGTTGGGTTGGCAGAATGCATGATATACATAGCGCCGACTTTTCGCCTGAAAGCGGGGATGAAAATTCGGGTCGGCTTCTCTTACCGTCCGAAAGGAGATATCTTCAGGGAGGTGTGCATTCATCGCAGCCAACAATTCAGCTTCAGAATGGTTCCATTCCAGATCAAAAGCAATCACCTGCCCCAGAGCATGTACACCGGTATCCGTTCTGCCAGCAGCCAGAATACTGCGCCCGTTCCATCCCAATTGACTTAACCCGTTCTCTATTTGTCCTTGGATGGTAGGTTTTTGTGGATTACGCTGTT
>JBDKUB010000430.1:0-1522 GCA_039679915.1 Anaerolineaceae bacterium | reverse complement strand
CGCCGAAAAAGCAGCTCTGGAAGTGGCTGATTACCGGGTTGCCATCGCCTGGGCTGCCCAAACCGCATTGCGGGAAGTCATCGGTCAGATGACCCTGGCGGATATCCTGGTAGGCAGGTCGAAGATGGATGATGACCTGCAGAAGATCATCGACGAACGCACCGCCCCGTGGGGTATCTCGGTCCAATCGGTAGAGATACGCGATATTATCATCCCACAGGATCTGGAAGATGCCATGAGTCGTCAAGCACAGGCAGAACGCGAGCGGCAGGCACGGGTTATCCTGGGTGAATCGGAAAAGCAAATTGCGGCTTCTTTCTCCGAGGCTTCCGAGGCTTATCAAAACAACCCGGTAGCGCTGCACCTGCGGGCGATGAACATGCTCTTCGAAGGGCTGAAAGAGAAAGGCGCCCTGGTGATCGTGCCCTCCAGCGCTGTGGATACGATGAATTTGGGTGGGTTGAGCGGCATGGTCGCTATGTCACAAACGGTCAAACCGGAATAAAAAACCTTAGAGAACATAGAGATATCGTAGAAATAATAATTTCCTTCGAACACTCTATGGAATAAAGGAATGAAATAATGACAAATACGACCAAATGGGAATACCGGGTGTTGACCTGGGGTTCGGCTTGGAAAAGCAACAAAGACGAAGATCTGGAGGCGCTGCTCAACGAATGGGGTGAGGAGGGGTGGGAAGTAATCAGCGCGGTTCACCCAACGAGCAGTGACAAGATAAAGATAATCGCCAAGCGCCCGCTAACCTATGTGAGGCGACGGGAACACAACTATCCCGGGTAAAAAAATAGCCCTCCGAGATTTCGAAAATCTCGGAGGGCTATTGATATGTTTCACGTGAAACATTATCCGATTTCGACACCGTTTGCTCGCCCCCAATCATCGAGGGTTTCTTCCACCATATCCAGATAAGCGTCTAGCGCTTCGACTTTTTCACCAAACCCTTCTCCCATAAATCCCAATTTTTGACAGGCATTTTGCCATTGGGGGGATGGGTCATTTTTTGTGATCTGCATCGCCTTTGTCCACGTATGTAGTAAAGGCCAAAGGGCATGGCGTGGTTCCTCTTTGTCCAACATGGTTTCGATGGCTTTGCGATAATAACGGCGCCGCGCAGAGTGCAAGCGCGCCGGCCGGCGAGATTCGGGCAACCCCATATACGTTTCATCCCAATCAGGCAGCCAGCTACGGATATCCTCGCCGTTAACGGCATTTCCCCCTAGTAATCCAAGCAGCCCGGCATATAATCCCGGTTTGTCAACTGCCGCTGCCCGATTTTGAAAATCTTTCAATAGCCGCCGCTCGGTTAGGGGCGCTCCGCTAAGTACAGCGATAGCGTTGACTACATATTCTACTGCTTGCAGATAGACATCCATTGCAGAGACCTCGCTCGGCGGTATTTCTTGCGCCAACTTGCTCCAAATTTGCCGGGCATGCGAGGCTTGGTTATTGGCTCGCTCCAATACATATTCAGGCCGGTCGAACTGCCCGCGTACACTGGCTT
>JBDKUB010000159.1:0-6417 GCA_039679915.1 Anaerolineaceae bacterium | reverse complement strand
ATAGGAAAGAGCCAATCGGACGGTGGGGATCTTTCAAGCCAGCCCGCGCCCGGCGCACTGCTTTGGCAATCGATTCCACGGCTTCATCCTGCCCGATGATATGTTTGCGCAGCTCTTCTTCCATTTTAAACAAGCGCTGGGAATCCTCCTCCGCCAACTGCATCAACGGTACACCCGTCCACATCGAAACAACTTCAGCGATATCTTCGGCGGAGACGACCGGGCTGTTGGCGCGGTCCCATCCCGTGCGCAAACGTTCGAGTTGATTTTCCAAGGCTTCTTCCCGCTCGGTAAATTCCTGAACGTCATCGAAGCGGCTGTCTTCCATTGCCAGAGAGCGGTCGCGGCGGATTTGACGCAGTTGATCCATGAGTTCTTTGGCCGTCTTGGCTGCCGGGCTTTTGTACATTCGCACGCGAGATGAAGATTCATCGATCAAGTCGATGGCTTTATCGGGCAGAAAACGTTCGGTGACATAACGGGAGGAGAGCCGAACCGCCGCGTCCAGCGCCTCATCGGATATGATCAAACGGTGATGTTCCTCATAGGCTGTCCGCACGCCGTGTAAAATCTCGATAGCTTCTTCCACACTGGGCTCTTCTACCATGATAGGTTGAAAACGCCGTTCCAGTGCGGCATCGCTTTCGATATGCTTGCGGTATTCATCCAAAGTGGTTGCGCCGATAACTTGCAATTCGCCTCGAGATAAAGCGGGTTTGAGAATATTGGCAGCATCGACCGAAGAGCCGGCAGCACCTGCGCCCACCAGCATATGCACTTCATCGATGAACAAAATCGCTCCGGAGGCTTTCAATTCGTCGATCACCCGTTTAAGGCGTTCTTCGAACTGCCCCCGATACATGGTGCCAGCTACCAGTGAGCCGACATCCAATTGTAAAACCCGTTTGTTCAATAATGGCGCTGGTACATCGCCTTCGATAATGCGTTGCGCAAGTCCTTCGACGATGGCTGTTTTACCCACCCCTGGCTCGCCGATCAGGGCGGGATTATTCTTAGTACGCCGCGCTAAAATCTGGATGACGCGTTCGATTTCCATTTGCCTGCCAATGACCGGGTCCAGTTTGCTTTCTTCCGCCAAACCGGTCAGATCGGTGGCAAGCTGGTCGACCTTGGGGGTCTTCGATTTGGATGCTTCCTGTTTGCTCAATTTTTGCGATGTTTCGGCAGTGGCATTCTTCTGCGTGGGGGTGCTCTCTTGCAACACCCGGCGTGTCTGACGTCGGATTTGTTCGGGGGTTACTCCCAGTTTACGCAGGACGTCCATGGCAATCCCTTCACCATAACGCACCAAACCGAGCAATAGATGTTCCGTACCAATATAATGATGCCCCAGCCGGTGGGCTTCTTCAACGGCATATTCAAGCACTTGCTGAGTGCCAGAATCCAAATCCAGATGAGCAGTTTTGTACTGACCCGGAGGAGAAATTCGTTCAATGATTTCCTGGATTCGTTCGGGTTCCAGTCCCAGCTCGCGCAAAACTCGTCCAGCTACACCGCCTTCTTCTTTAATCAGCGCCAGGAGAAGATGCTCCGTGCCAATCGCGCTGTGGCGCATTTGCTCGGCTTCCTGATGCGCCAGGCTCAACACCCGGCGTGCACGCTGTGTAAATCGTTCCATACCTGACAAGATACTACCTCCTAAAAGATGCTTATAACAATAAACATCACTTGATTACGAGAACTTTTGTCCAATTAGATTCTACCAGAATTTAATCATCATACGCACATTTCGAACCAGAATAATATGAAAAATTAATAAAATTCTTACCTGTAAAATTGCCATCATTTTTAATAAAAAAAACGCACCTTGGTCAGGTGCGCTGATTTTACTTAGGAGGTTCACACCTCATCTTTAGTATCTTCATCGTTGGGATTAGTATCTTCAATTTTGGGGTTAATATCTTCATCTTTAGGATTAGTGGGCATCTCCTCAACAGGTGGTGGGTTATCTTCTTCGCTTGGAGCAGGCTTTTCTTTCTTTTCACCTTCCTTCACTTCACCCACTTCCTCAGCCAATGCCATCTTCCAATCCAGGTCAGCATAAGCCGGAGAATCAACTTTGCGCATGCTCAACCCGATGCGCCGCCGCTCCGGGTCGATCTTGATGATTCGCAATGTAACCGTTTCGCCTTCTTTCACCACTTCCTTGGGATGGCTGATGTGCTGTTCACTGATCTCGGAAACGTGAATCAAACCTTCTAGGTCCTCGTCTAATCGGGCGAAGGCACCGAACTTGGTAAGGTGGGTAATCACACCCTGCACCAATTGACCTTCACGCAATTTCTCCACCTTTTGCAGCCAGGGATCTTTCTCCAATTGACGGATGGATAGACCAATCCGCTTGCGCTCGCGATCGATGCTGATCACGCGCACTTTTACTTCCTGCCCCACCTTTAGCACCTGGGATGGGTGTTGAATGCGTTCCCAAGATATTTCAGATAGATGCACCAGACCATCGGCGCCATCGATATTAACAAAAGCGCCAAAATCTGCCACACTGGTCACTCTACCCACGCGTACATCGCCTTCACCTAAACCATCCAGCAAACGATCTTTCAGGGTTTCACGGGTCTCCTGCAATGCCTGTCGTTCAGAAAGGATCAAGCGCCGCCGTTCCCGGTCGACTTCGATCACCGTTGTACTGATTTCTTCGCCCACCATTTTCCCCCAGCGCTGTTCGGGTGTATCACCGC
This sequence comes from Anaerolineaceae bacterium, assembly GCA_039679915.1. GTDB lineage: Bacteria > Chloroflexota > Anaerolineae > Anaerolineales > UBA4823 > JAAZNS01. The sequence continues at coordinate 3,703 of JBDKUB010000159.1, read as the reverse complement.
TTAGAGAAGCACGGCGGACAACGCTGATTTGCGAAGCCGGTACAAAACCGCGCAATCTACCCAGAGGCACTAGCAATCCGCCTTTGTTATATCCAACGATCTTGCTTTCGAAAACGTCGCCTGATGCTTTTAAGGTTTCTGCTTGTTCCCAATCACGTTGCTCACGCGCGCGCAGGTATGAAAGGACAACATTACCATTTTGGTCTTCCGGAGTGATGACATAAACCGGTATTTCCAAACCAACATGAAAAGTAGACCGTTCTTCTGCCGGTATATTTTCCAATTCTTTCCCTGTGATTATGCCCTCGGATTTGGTGCCAACGCTGACTAAAATTTGGCTTTCGTTCAGGGTGGCAATCACGCCAGTACGGATTTCCCCTTGTTTTGGAAAATCCAAACCTAAACCTTGTTCCTTCAACAGGCTTTCCATAGAATTGTCTTCATGATGTTCAGGTAAATTTGTTGTTTGATTTACAACAGATTGGCTGCTATCGGGCTCTACCCCCTGCCCCATAATGGCATCAGTTTTATCCATAAATAATACGAGCTCCAATTCGGTGAGAAGTTATGTTACATTATATCATTCATAAAAGCAAGTTGACAACGTCAAATTGTGATAACATTATTATTCGGTAACAACAATTATCAAGGATAAGACAATGCCCCCCATTTATCCCTTCACAGCCATTGTTGGACAGGAACGTATGCGCCGTGCCCTGGTGCTCAATGCGGTCGATCCGCGCATCGGCGGCGTACTTATTCGAGGTGAACGCGGCACCGCCAAATCCACAGCAGCCCGAGCGCTGGCTGCTCTACTGCCGCGGGTGGCGGTGGTGAGTGATTGTCGGTTTGGCTGCGACCCCGACCGCCCAACCACCTGGTGCACGGAATGCCGCGAGCGGGTCGAACGCGGTGAGGTGCTGCCGGTCGAACTGCGTACTACGGCATTCGTCAACCTGCCCGTCTCAGCAACCGAAGACCGTGTGGTCGGCACGCTAGATATCGAACAAGCCATTCAGAAGGGAGAAAGACGATTCGAACCGGGTGTGCTGGCGGCTGCTAATCGCGGTTTACTTTATATCGATGAAGTCAACCTCCTCGATGATCACGTGGTGGATATCTTGCTCGATTCCGCCGCAATGGGTATGAATATTGTAGAACGGGAAGGCATATCCTTTGCTCACCCAGCCCGCTTCATTTTGGTCGGCACCATGAACCCTGAAGAAGGCGACCTGCGCCCGCAACTTCTCGACCGGTTTGCCCTTTCAGTGGAGATTCACGGCATTCGGGATGCACGAGAGCGGGTGCTGATCATGGAACGCAACCTGGCGTTTGAATCCAATCCTGAAGAATTCCGCAAGCAATTTTTAAGCAAAGAAGAGAGCCTCTCCCACCAAATCGAGCAAGCCCGCACTCTGGTCGACCAGGTGACGTACACCAGCCGAGACTTGCTTTCTATCGCTTCGTTAAGTGCTTCGATGAATGTGGATGGTCACCGTTCGGATCTCGTCATATTAAAAACAGCCCGTGCGCATGCTGCCTTCGAGGGGCGCCTCGCTATTACCGACCGGGATATTGCTCTAGCTGCCGAGCTGGCGCTGCCGCACCGTATCAAGCGCGGTCCTTTCCACCAGGCAGAAATTAGCATGGAAGATTTGCAGGAGCGCATCGAACAATTACAGGGGGCTTCTGCCAATTCAGGCGAACCAAAGCCCAACGATGAAGAGCAGGAAAACGCCGACCAAAAAAAAAAGAAGTAATGCTGGAGGCTGAATCCGAATCAAGTCAAGAAATACCTTCTAAGCCAACTTCCCAGAGCGTGTTCGATACCGGCAGAACCAACTGGTGGGAAGGCGGCGAGAAGGTAAAAATCGGTACCACTTTTACCCCCCGTAAAATCGAGAATCCTTTAGACCGTATTACCCGCCGTCATAGTGGAAGACGCTCACGCACCCACACCGAGCGCAAACGCGGCAGGTATATTCAAGCCCGCCCCTCACCGGGAAAAGTCGATGATTTAGCTTTCGACGCTACCCTGCGAGCTGCTGCGCCTCATCAAAAAGACCGGCAAGAGCAACGCCGACAAGTGGCTTTTGCGGTACGTTCCAACGATTATCAACGCAAGATTCGCGTGAAGAAAGCTGCCAATCTGGTGCTTTTCATAGTGGATGCCTCCTGGTCGATGGCGGTCGCTGAGCGCATGAGTGCCACCAAAGGTGCTATCCTTTCATTGCTCACCGACGCTTACCAGCGGCGTGACCGAGTGGGATTGGCAGTTTTCCAAAAAGACCGCGCCACATTGGTGCTGCCGCCGACCAATTCCATCCATTTAGCGCAAATTGCGCTGGCAAACATCCCCGTGGGTGGTAAAACCCCGCTTTCGGCAGGATTGCTCCTGGCGCATGAAGTAATCCAAAAAGAACGTTTGGTGCACCCCGATATCAATCCTTTGATCATCCTGCTGACCGATGGCGCTGGCAATGTGTCCATGTCTGGACTGCCACCTCAGGTGGAGGCTCAGCGGATTGCCAACCAGATCGCCCGCGACAACATCCGCAGCGTAGTAATCAATATGGAACATCCTGCCTTCGACCAGGGCTTGGCTCAGGGGTTGGCTGAAGAATTGAAAGCGCCTTGCTATACGTTGAGTGAGCTGAAGGCGGATGCGCTCTACCAGAAGGTGAGGGAGGAGATGGGCGGGGGATATGACTGACGATTTATTGGCGTTCGCTCAAGACTTAGTCCGAATAAAAAGCTTTTCCGGTCAAGAAGAGGAGGCTGCCAAATTAATTGCATCGAAGATGAAAGCTTTGCAATTCGATGAGGTCAAGATCGACCGCTACGGTAATGTGTTGGGACGCGTTGGCGAAGGCGAACGTAGCCTGCTCTTCGATTCGCATACCGATGTGGTGAATGTCACCGATGAAGACCGGTGGGAAGTGCCACCCTTTAGTGGTGAAATTATAGAAGGTTTTCTTTGGGGGCGAGGCTCTGTAGATATGAAGTCCGCAACAGCAGCATCGATTTATGCCGCTGCCATTGCAAAAAATCAAGGATTGCTTTCGGGTAAGACTGTCTTTGTCTCTTGCACGGTGGACGAAGAAACGTGTGATGGGGTAGGTCTCAAACACTTGCTAGAAGAGTGCCATATCAGACCGGATTACGGCGTTATTTGTGAACCCTCTGCCAATACGATTAGTATAGGACATAAAGGAAAAGCTCAGGTGGTCATCAAGACATATGGCGTATCCGCCCATGGCAGCACTCCCGAATTGGGGCGCAACGCCATATATGAAATGGCTGAAATCATCCAAAGGGTTGAGCAGACCAATAACGAGTACTTACCAAGGAATGGCAAAAAAAGCTCGCTGGTTATGTCGCAGATCTCCAGCACGAGCGTATCGTTGAATGCAATCCCGTCGGAATGTCAGGCGTACCTGGATCGCAGAATGATCTTGGGCGAAACCGAACAGACTATTCGAGATGAAATGGATAGCATCATAGCCGGCAAAAATGCCACCTGGGAAATCGGGACACTCCATAGAACGACCTGGACGGGAGAGAAAATCACGTATGAACCTTTCCATCCGGCTTGGGAAATTAGTTTACAACATGAATTAACCAAAGCCCTCATCTCGGCATATAGCGATACCTATGGATATGCACCCAATAAATTCGATTTTTGGGATTTCAGCACCAATGC
>JBDKUB010000334.1:0-4899 GCA_039679915.1 Anaerolineaceae bacterium | reverse complement strand
CCGCCAGATGCTCTTTTTGCATCCACATTAAGATATTGTCGATTATGCGGTTGTGTATTTTCAAAACCTCGACAAAACGACTAAACGCTACATTGCCTTCATTGAAAAGTAATCGAAGAATGATATCGATGACAATACTTTGAGGAATATTTAACCCTTCGATAGTATCCGGTTCTTTGATTACATCTTTTATATTGAGTTGTTCCTGCACTTATTTTCTCCTTGCGCATATCCAATATTTACTTTTACTTTTCTGCTGTTCGGTTATACTCCCAACCTTACCCCGTGCCTGCTGGCTAACGGGAAGAGAATAAGGGTAGGGTCAAATAAATCTAGAAATTCCAAAATAAACTTAACTGCCAGCCAAGACCTCGAAATGTCGAATGAAAACATTTAATCAAACATATGATTCTTGAATTCTTAATAACTCGGAAATGCCGGACCTTGTTAATTCGATTAGCTCAAGAAATGAATTGTAGGTAAAGGGATTCTTTTCTGCTGTCGATTGAATTTCGATGAATTCACCTTTTGCATTCATAACGACATTGATATCGACATCCGCATGCGAATCTTCTTGGTAGGTGAGATCCAGTAGGTTTTCGCCGGCGACAATTCCTGCGCTGATTGCAGCGACCGGAGTTATTTCGAAATCAGCCGGAAGAACTCTTTTTTCGATCAATTTTTTTATGGCTATAGCCAGAGCAACGTAAGCGCCGGTAATGGATGCCGTTCTTGTACCGCCATCAGCTTGGAGAACATCACAATCGATGATAAAGGTGCGGGGACCAAGTAATTTCAAATCGACACAGGCGCGTAAACTTCTCCCGATAAGCCGGCGTATTTCTTGAGTTCTGCCAGATAACCCTGAATTTTCCCTGGGAGTCCGCTGGTGGGTCGAGCGTGGCAAAAGCGAATATTCTGCGGTTATCCAGCCTCCTTCTACACCTTGCTTTTGCATCCAATAAGGAATCGACTCTTCGATCGAGACATTGCATAAAACTTTCGTATTACCAATTTCAATGAGAGTGGATCCCTCAGGATAAAGAATATAATTAGGTTTTATGACAACAGATCGAATTTGATTATTTTTCCTTCCATCAGCACGCATTTTAATCCCATTAATCTAAAATTTTCCAATAATATATTTTTATTTTCAATCTATCTACCTGACAGTTTACGAGTTACCCTTGCGAAAGAGGGAAGCGAATGGCAATCTTTCTAAAACATATCATTTTCTATGATTTAAAGTTTGATTTGGGGCAAAAAACACCCCTCGCAATGACGGATGATTAATACTGTCGGGTGAGTAGTTTTCAATGAAACCGTTTAATCGAAAAACCATATTCGGGCATCGAAGAATATTTTAATGGATAATTAACTGATATGTAATAAAATTTAAATATATTTTTTAAAAACACGGTGATTTTTGTAAGGCTTTCCACCAATATTGATCAAATCGTTTCGCATTTGTTCTGCAGTCTCAGCAATTTGGGTAAGGTCTGCGTGTTCATAATTGAAACTGCGGATTGTTTTTTCCATTTCTGAATAGAGCAACGCGTTTCCGCCTCTCCCATGGTACTCGGGTAAGATACCAGCCCCGTTCAAGGCGAGCCAGTTTGTCCTGCGCATTTCTAGCAGAATATCGAATATTCCAAATGGAAGAAGTTTACCACGCGCTCTTTGCATAGCAGCAGATACGTCTGGAAAACCGAATAAAAATCCAACCGCTTTTTGATCGGCTGTAATGACTTTTATCAATTTTGGATTAGCCAGCATGATGATATTATCCAATACGAATTTGATTTCATTATCGGTCAAAGGATAGTATTCCCAATTATTTACAAAAGCATTATTGTAAGCCTGACCAATTCGATTAGCCCAAGATTTTAACTCTGCCTTAGTTTCAAACCTTTGAACTGATAATGTTCCCCGTTTTATGACTCTATCGGCAATCGAATGGATTCGTTCGGGTAGATGGAAAGTATTGGCATTGATATAGCAAGAGAAGAAATCTACTTCTTTTACAAAACCATTTTCTTCGACTAATTTGGGATAGTAAGGATAGTTATAATTCATCATCGTCATCATCTGATGGTGCTCGAAACCCTCGATCAGAATACCATAACCATCCAAAGGACCCATTCCTTTTGGGCCAACGACCTGGTCGAGATTGCGTTGTTTAGCCCACTCGAAAACGCGATCGAATAAAGCTGATGCTACTTCACTGTCATCCTCGCATTCGAAAAAGTAGAATTGCGCTTGATGTTTGTGATGATAATCATTGAACCGTTTATTTTCCAGAGCGGCGATTCTGCCAACGTCTTTACCGTCTTTGACGGCGATGAAAAAATCCACATCAGAATGTTCAAAAAAGGGGTGTTTATTGCGGTTTAGAAATAATTTTGCATCTGTAAATAAGGGGGGAACCCATTGGGGGTGATTTGCGTATAGCCTATATGGTAATTTCACAAATCTATCAACCTGAGATTTGACTTCTGTATCTACTTTCTCTATAGTAACCATATGGAACTCCAAGATAATTTCAATATGAAAAGAATGTATATGAATGATAATAACGTTATCTCGATTTTGGAGGTTCAGCAATAGGAAAAGAGTGTTCCTTTCCTATTCGATAGGTAACCGCTTTTATTCTAACGTGGACATTATCCAATATTCAGGTTTGAATTTGCCATATTCACCTCACAATCCCAGGATAAAAGCTCGGATATATTTCCCTACGCTAATGGATGATTGTCTCGATAGGATAAGATAAAATTATATAATAGATTACAGTAATTGGACTGCCGAATTTATTTTAACGAACATCCCATCGATTACTAGATTTTCTACTTATGCAGTAAAAAATCTTGAAGAAAAATCTTATCATATTTTCAGTAGATTATATATTCTCGAGAATCAAACAAGAAATAATTTATCGATGGTTGTTTATCTCGGAGGACATTCTATCTAAAACATTTACTTCATCTTCTGATAACCGCCAACCCATTGATCCACAATTTTGTTGCGCCTGAAAGCCTGACTTGGCGCCCGGAATAGGTATGGCGCCTTTGCATATTATCCAATTGAGCGATACTTGTCCTGGGGTTTTGCCATCATGTTCTCTACCGATGTCACGCATTCGCTGGATAAGAGGTTCAATTTCGTGAAGTAATTTTTGAGGATAACGAGTACCCCGGATTCCTTTAGGGACATTATCGGGAGTGTATTTACCGGTAAGCAAACCTTGTGCTAAAGGGCTATAGGCAATTATCGAAATACCTAAATCCTTACATTGTTGGAAGAGTCCATTGCTTTCAATTTTTCGATTGAGCAAGTGATATTCAACTTGATTGGAAGTTAATGAAATATTATGTTTTGATAATGTTTTATGGGCGCGTAATAATTGGGAGACATTGAAATTCGAAACGCCAACTGCTTTTATCAAACCTTCTTTGACACATTCAGCCAAAGTGTTACACCAGGTCTCTATGGAAACTGGCGGAAACGGCCAATGAATTTGGTACAAATCGATATTATTCAAGGAAAGACGTTTTAAGCTTTGTTTTAATGCTCTAATTAAGTCTTGCCCACGTAAACGCCAGGGATAAGGCATGAACTTCGATGCGATAACGAGGTTTGGTTTCTTTTGTTTAATAAAATCACCAATGAATTGTTCGGATTTTCCATAACCATAAAATTCGGCTGTATCGATGAAATTACCACCCATATTTATGTAAACATCGAAGGCATCAGCGATATCATTGTAACCGTAATTATTACCATATCCCCACAAAAAACGATCTCCCCAAGCCCAGGTACCCAAACCAATCGAGCTGACTTGCAAACCTGATGATCCTAAATTTTGCACGTCGATTATTGGATTCATAATTTATGCTCCAAATGAAAAGAGAAAATGAGACAATTTGACTTTGATTGATGATACTCCAAAAATCCAAACATTTACAAATGAGGGTGTTGAAAAAGATTAAGCATGAATAATTAGCTTCACCTTTACCATACGCATGTTTTCTCCGCTATAAAAAACAAATTACTCATCGGTGATTATTATAAATGCGATTTATTTTCAGGTCAATAAATGGTATAAATAATGTATATATAAACTAGACTGAGTATCATGATAATGATACAATGTTTCTAATTATTGACCAGGATTGGGTGACGCTATGAACGAGATAGAAGGAAATAAACCAAATTTTGATGATGAACCATTGTTCAATATTGGGGTTGTTTCACGGATGACAGGCATATCGATGGCAAATTTACGGGCATGGGAGCGCCGTTATAATTTCCCTGAAACCAAAAGAACTGAAGGGGGGCATCGATTGTATTCTGAATATGACTTGTATAAATTGAAATGGGTCAAAGAGAAAATATCCAACGGAATGCAAACAGCAGCAGCTATCAATTTATTTCGGTATCAAGAGAAAAATAAACAATTTGAACCAACTGAAACCGTTCAAGAGAAAGAAAATATAACAGATACAGAAAAAAATCGGACTCTTAGTTCATTCAAATTACAATTAGTCGATGCATTGATTAATAAAAAATTATCGATGGCTAATGATATTCTTGGGAATGCACTTACTGTATATACACCAGAAGAAATCATTATCAATATAATTGCTCCAGCCACTGCTGAAATTGGGGAAAAATGGGAGAAAAATCAAATCAGTATATCGGTGGAGCATTTGGTAACGAATTATTTGCGGCAAAGGTTAATGATGTGGATGTTGAGCAGTCCTCCTTCTCGGTTGATGAAGCCGGTCCTTTTAGCATGTGCGCCGCAAGAATGGCACGAGGGAAGTTTGCTTATTCTAGGCACACTGTTAAGAAGGAAGCGTATTCCAATTGTTTACTTAGGGCAATCGGTGCCTCTAG
>JBDKUB010000261.1:0-2181 GCA_039679915.1 Anaerolineaceae bacterium | reverse complement strand
CGGCATAATACTCGAGCGTATCAATTGCACCTTTAATTTCTTTACGAGCATCTCCGAGGGGTTTTCCATGTTCCATGCACAGGATTTTCGCCAGTTCTTCCTGCCGGGCAGAAACGGCTGCGGCAGCTTTCTTCAATGCTTTCGATCGTTCATCCGGAGTGCTTTTACCCCAGGTTTTGAATGCTTTATTAGCCGCTTCCAATGCTCTCTTTGCTTCTGCCCGCCCCGCTTTGGCTGCCATGCCCATGGGTTTGGCATCCACCGGATTGATTACCTCGAACATTTCCCCCGAATCTGCGGGGACCCACTTGCCATCGATAAACAATTGTTGTTGTATCAATGTCATTTCAACTCCTTTCAATCCATCGTAAACAAATTTAGTAAAGATGAAATCCACGCATGAATTTAGCGAGGGTTTCCTAAACGTTCAGAAAGTTCATGTGCAACGCACTTGGCTAATTTCGCTAACTCTCCATCTCGGTTTGGCGTCATGGTCAAAGACCAGCCACTAATAGAAATAGCCGCGATAGTTTGACCGGTATGATCGAACACCGGAACAGCAACACAACGTATACCCGCTTCGTTTTCACTGTTGTCGATGGAATAACCACGCTCGCGAATCAAACGCAAGTGTTGGATGAATTCTTCAGGATCATGGATAGTATTGGGTGTGTAGGTTTTCAACCCGACGTTTGTGATATATTCCTGCCAATGGAATTCATCCAAATGCGCCAAAAGCGCTTTCCCTAAGCCAGTCGAATGAGCCGGCATTCGTCCACCAATGCGTGAAGCCATCTTTACCGGCTGCATGCCATCTACCTTGTCGATATAAACCACTTCAGAGTTATCCAAGATGGCCAGGTGCACCGTCTCGCGTGTTTTTTCGACCAGGGTTTCTAAAAAGGGACGGGCTATCGCCCTCAAATCGATTCCCTCCAGGTACTTGGATGCCAACCAGACGATCTTTGGGCCGAGGGCATATCTGCCATTCTCGGAATTTTGGACAACATAGCCCAAAGAACAGAGCGTGGCAAGAAACCGATAGGTTGTACTTTTGTTCATCAGGAGATCCGCGCTGATTACCCCCAAATCTTTCGAGCAAGCAGAGTCTGCTAGATATTCGAGAACTGCGAATGCCTTAGCAGCAGAAGAATTGAATTTAAACGGATCTTTTTGTGAGACCATAGAAGATCTAAAAATTAGCGTTTCAATATTTGAAATAATGTTTTATATTATAATATTTTAGCATATAGAATTTCACGTGTCAATATATCATCCTGTCATAACATTATTATGATTAAAAAATGACATTCTTAACCAGTGGATACTTGAAAAATTGCTCATACTCGATTAAAATTATGTTGTAATAACATCCTGTCATGACTACATGATTAATCATATTATAAACGATTTATTTATTCTTGCAAGGAGAAATGATATGAGTCGAAACGAAAATCAACTAATCGAAGGCAATCAATTGAAACCTGTCTCCAGTCCTAGTTCTTTCGCCTCCTTACTCCGCCAAGAAGGCGATAATATTCGGCGTGATGTCTTTCCTTTAATAAAACCCGAAGATACTGCTTCGGGTAAAATCGAATCGGGAATTACCATCGTATATCCCGGCTGCACCACCAAAGGTCATTCCCACCCCGACCGTGAAGAAGTCTATCACTTTTTACACGGTAGGGGCATTATGGGCGTGGACGGTCAAGAATTCGAGGTCAAAGCCGGCGATACCTTTTATGTCAAGCCAGGACCTTTCCATACAACTAAAAATCCCTACGATATGCCCATGGAGTTCTTTTGGATTACCATCAAGGTCGAGTAAACCATGGGTACATTGAAATACAATATACTTGAAGATGATCTAAGTCGATTTGCAGGTAAAGAGCCGGCTTTTGTTACTTTTGGGGAAACCATGCTGCGCGATACACCGGCGGATATGCAGCGGGCAGAGAGAACCCGCCAGATCGATATCTCCCTCTCCGGCAGTGAGCATATCCTTAGCGTTGGTCTCAACCGGCTGGGAATACCCTGCCGCTACATTACTCGCGTCCCAGATAATCCTTACGGATGGATGCTGCGCAATTCCTGCAAAGAAGAGGGGATTGATCCTAGCTTTTTTGTTTGGGCTCATAAAAGTGAATTAATGGGCAGATACATCTACGAGTTAGGGCGCAC
>JBDKUB010000385.1:0-2624 GCA_039679915.1 Anaerolineaceae bacterium | reverse complement strand
CTATATAATTGTTGATGACTTCCTTCTTGATCGATAATTGAGCACCCAAATACGATCTGGACTGGCGGTCGGCGCTGGTCATTCTCAACCGTCTTATGGCGTCCATATCCGGCCAATGGGCGGGGCGTTTCTTTAGCATATCGCTATAGCATACATCGAAATGCAGATGCCAACCTGCTGTAGCCCCGGCTGCCAATCCAATGTATCCGATCAATTGTCCTCGTTCCACTTCCCTGCCGGTTTTCACTTCTATCTTATCATCTACATGTCCATAACGCGTATAAACTTTTTGACGCTGGCGCTGGCCATCGGGTAAAGTAACTACAGCAGAGGCATGTTCAATAACGATAATGTTGCCCCAGGTGCCCGCTTTTCCCGCGAATGTAACCACTCCCTCCCCACTGGAATAAATTTCCTTTCCTTTATCTGCACCGCTAGAGCCGGGCAAATTCAAATCCGCGCCGGTATGAAATCCATAGGTATACCAGGTAAGAAACGGATTAATATCGAACCATTGACCTGCCCAAATGGGATATTTTCCGAAAGCTACTCTTCCGGTAGGGAAAGAGGCATTTCTTTCCGGTTTGGACCCAACAGGAGAATCAAATTGGATTCCGCGTCCAGGTTGGTCGAATAATGGCACATAGCGAACCGGACCAAACGAAACTTCCACAGGTGGGTCTTCAAGGCTTAGACAATATTGTCTCACTCTGCCAACATTGGGTGAGACATGGGTATCTAAATAGAATTCCCCAAGTGGAAACCATACATCATGATGCTCGGTTGTATCCACAAACACCATTTAATGATCTTCTTCGATGTGGTCGTTAACTTGCCGGCCACGGTGGGTAACAGCAAATATTACTTTCCGAGAATTGGAATGAACCGCCGGAATAAAGGTTTCAATGCGATATCTTCCCGGCGTGGAGTTTGGAGGCAAAAAATGATCCACCGAAATGTCCATCGAAGGAGTGGTATATCGCATCAATATTTTGTAAGTTTGTGCCAGAGCTGGGTCATATCGATTAAATGATTTCCATTGCGCCTCGAGGTCTGCCCTGGATACCTTATCATCGGTTTCATTGTAATTAATCTTAAAATTCGATGTATCATCATTCAATATAACGATTGATTTTGTCATTTCGAAATTCTCCGCTCATTAAGCTACGTTACAAGTTTCATTCCAAAAAAATCCAGTGTAGCGTTTAGGGATTAACCAAATCGCCCAATGTTGAAGAATTAAATGTCAAAAAAGTCATAACAGTCAAAATAGTCATGTTGCGCTACGCGAAACATCCCCATTGAATTTATATTAATCATTCAATATCCACAGAAAACAAAAGTTCGAATTGGCTAAGGCACTTAAGTATGCTAAAATAGGGAAGGTGACGTTCTAATCGAATAATTATTCAAATTATAATCATTTGGGTTTACATAGTATCACAAAATTCTGTAATGATATTTATCATCATGTTCATGAGAAAATATCATGGGGGTACAAATAACAAAATTCCTACTATTAATTCAATACAACACAAGGAGAAGAATAATGGCAAGTGCAATGTATCCACGCGAGACTATCATTACTATAGAACGTCATATTCTCGAAGAACAAAAATATCATCCGGAAGCAACCGGCGTATTAACCTCGCTTCTGTATGATATTGCGTTGGTGGGAAAATATATCGCCAATAAAACCACCCGGGCAAGTTTTGCTGATATCCTTGGTACCACGAAGGATATCAATGTCCAGGGTGAACAAGTTATGAAACTTGACGAACTTGCAGACCATACGATTTTTAAATTGAATGAACATACAGGTCGGATTGCGGTAATGGCTTCCGAGGAACAAGCCGATATCATACCCATTCCCGATAAATATCCAACCGGGAAATATGTGCTGCTTTATGATCCATTAGATGGATCCTCAAACATCGATGTCAACGCCCCCATTGGCACGATTTTTGCAATTTATCGCCGTAAAAGCGTATCGGGACCCGGTACCTTGGATGATTGCTTGCAGCCTGGCTGTAATATGGTCGTCGGTGGGTATATAATCTACGGCTCAAGCACAATGATGGTTTACACATCCGGCAAAGGGACTCACGGTTTCACGCTCGACCCATACCTGGGAGAATTTCTTCTTACGCATCCTAACATTGTCATCCCTGATAAACCCAAATATTACAGCGTGAACCAGGGGTATCAAAAATATTGGAGTGAAGGTATTCGGCGATTCACCAATTATTTACAAGGTCTGGAAGACGATCAAAAACCGTTATCTTCCCGCTATATCGGTTCTCTCGTTGCTGACTTCCATCGTAACCTTCTATCTGGCGGCATTTTTTATTACCCAGCAGATACCAAAGATCCCCGTATTCCTTCAGGAAAATTGAGGTTGTTATATGAAGCATCACCGCTCTCATTTGTTTGTGAGCAGGCAGGAGGATACGCTTCCGACGGGCATCAAAGGATTCTTGACATAGAACCTAATGCCTTACATCAACGAACACCTCTTTTCATTGGAAATCGAGAGCTCGTCGATAAAGCAGAGGAATATATCAGGAAATTTGGATGAAATACAATAAGAATATGTTGGCAAATATGTAGCCGATTGTCATTGC
>JBDKUB010000318.1:0-3106 GCA_039679915.1 Anaerolineaceae bacterium | reverse complement strand
TTGTTTTTCAAATGCCTCGATGAAGGGTTTGATTTTTAGATTGACCGGTGCTTTGGACGGATTTCGGAAGCCGGGAATTTTAACCATATGGTTTGTAAATTTTTCTATCGGTTTGCGAAGATCAGTTGATAGGGATGGCAATCCATTGAGTGTTTCCTGAATAACACGAAGACGGTATTCATCATTCATGAACTCGTTTATAGCGTGAAAAGGTAAAAATTCTAATTCTTTATTTTCGTCCATAAAGTCAATTCCCGATTGAGTAACTTGGCTTATTCTTCATTGACCGGGAGAATTGCATCGGTAAGATCTGCACCGTCTAAGATAGCGCCAGTTAAATTGCAGTTTGAAAGATTTGCACCGGTTAAATCTGCCTTTTTTAAATTCGCATCTGTAAAATCGGAACCGGATAAGTTTGCTTCAAAAAAATTAGCCATAGATAAATCAGCGCTGTTGAAATTTGCACCCACTATGGTAGATTTGCTAAAATCTGCCCGGTTTAATATAGCGCCGGTCAAATTGGCTTTGGTAAGGTTAGCCTTCGATAGAATGGCTCTAGATAAATTGGTTTCTACCATTTGGACTTCATTCAATTCTGTTTTCGAGAGGTCGGCGCGGGTAAGATTAGCCCGCGTGAGAATTCCATTATTGATGATGGCCATATGGACATGCGCTTCATATAAATTTGCCATATTAAGATTTACCCTGGTTAAATTGGCGCGCATTAAATTTGCCCAATTTAAATCCGCCCGGGATAAGTTGGCATAACTAAGGTTGCAATCGCTTAGATCTACATAAAGTAAATTTGTATCACTCAAGTCGATTTTGACCAGCCATAATGGATGGGGACGATTCAGTAAATCATAGATTTGGAAATTTGTCAGGGTAGTCATATGACTTCAATCTCCTATGGTATTATTTTACACGTTTTTTAATGAGATGGTTTATTGGTTTATGCCCATAAAAAAGCGGCTGTCCCAAAGGAAGGTTAAACCCTGAGCGAAACGGAGGATGTTTTCATTATAAAACAATTGGGGTGTTTCGAGGCTCCTTCCCTGCGCACAGGATATGGCTCACCATGATATTTATGATTTTTTAGAAATCCCACCTTATTTCAACGTAAAACGATAGAAATTAAAATTCTCCTTCTGGTATTCTTAATCGATTGATCATAATGACAACATCGCGCAGTTCACCGTCGGGGAGCATAAAATAATCTTCCAGTGTGGCAACGACTTCGAATCCCATTTTTTGCATGGCTTTGATCAAATAAGTTACATCGCGAACGACTTGTACTTCGAGCAAATATAGACTTCTTCGTTTGGCGATATCGATGGCGGCTTGAACTAGTTTCGTTCCCAACCCGCGGTGACGAAAATCTTTGGCTAAAAATATACGAATTTCTGCACGATGGCGGGCGGATCCGCTGAAAAAATGGAGAGTAGCATCACCGACAATGCGGTCTTCAACGACAGCTACCAGAGGGAAAATGTGATCGTAATCAAGTTCTTCTACCCACTTTGAAACGATATTTTCATCGCTAACGTTATGACGCATAAAGCGACGTTCTTCTTGAGGAATGGGAGAAAATAAATCGATTAATGCTTGTCGATCATCTTTTAACAACGGCCTGATCAGGACTCGGGCGCCGTCTTTTAATGTGAATACCTGACGGTAAAGAAGGTCTTCTTTTGTAACCATCTAGGAACTCCTTTCGCCTGACAGGCGCTGAAACAATTACCTTGCAGCGACCAATTGGATTCGGGTCGCGTTTAATCGTTCGATTGCCGATTTAGCAATTTGATGGTAAACCGCAATTGCTAAATCTTTGTCTTGTTGACACGCATTTTGAAGATCTTTGGCAGAAATCTTAATTACCCGACTGGGTTTTGAGGTACGAACCGTTGTCGTTAGTATATATGGCTCCACCATGGCAGAAATTCCAAATGGTTCACCAGGGTTGATTTCGGTGACAAAGAATTCTTTTCCTTGGTCGACTACAAAAAATACATCTACACCCCCTTCAACCAATAGATAGATATCCTCTGCAGGTTTTCCCTGCTCTAAAACCGTAACACCGGAATCAAGGATGACTTCATCGGAAATCATTGCGATCTGTTTTAATTGTTCGCTGGTAAGAGAGCCAAAAAAAGGGTAGCGTCGTAATAATTCAGGGGAAATCATGGGATTTATTCTCCTTGAACAAGATATGTTTTAATTCACTGATAGCATCTGGAATTGCATTGGCAACTGCTGGAGATAGCTCTTCGGAAAAATCATATACGTTTTGGGCTTCAATAGCAATGATTGTTATTTCCTGGGGAAGCTGAGCCCCCATTAATTGCCCCATTTTTATGGCATCAGGCAAACTTGTATCATGAGATGAGGAGAGGTGGCCTTGGGGTTTACCGGTTAGTTCTTCAAGGGGGAAAACGGAGATTTTTCCTTGCAATTCATTTCCGGTGTGTATAGCATCGATGATAACCGCTTGATCGTATCCAATAAGATGCTCCATCAAGCTGATACCACCCAGTGAAAGGAATTCAAAATCAATTTGGTGCGACTGATCCAATTTGGACGTCGCACCAAATAATTCGCGTTGCGCTTTTTCGGCAACCCGCCAGCCGATACCATCATCACCTAATATCGGATTTCCCAATCCTACAATAAGTGTTTTCATCTAACAAATACTAACAATTTTGTCTTAGAACCTCAATAGGATTACCATCTGCATCACGGATTGTTAGTTCTAATGGCATTTTCCCAGGAAGGGAGTGCGTTGCACATCCAAAGCAGGGGTCGTAAGCCCGGAAAGCCATCTCGACCATATTCAAGAGTCCTTCGGTCACAACAGTCCCTTTTTTGATCAAGCTACTTGCGGCTTTATTGACCGACATGCTGATAGGAGCATAATTATTGGTTGTGCCGACTACCAGGTTTACTTTAGTAGCGATCCCTCTTTCATCGGTCCAATAATGATGAGTGAGGGTGCCACGGGGTGCTTCCACAATGCCAACACCTTCGGTTGGTTTTTCACTGGGGATGGTGCGGAAATTATCGCTGGTAATTTCGGGGTCGGTTGCCAGTTGAACCCAGCGTTCGGCTG
>JBDKUB010000051.1:0-4201 GCA_039679915.1 Anaerolineaceae bacterium | reverse complement strand
TTCCCTGTAATGAAACCACCAGGCTTTTTTTATGCGGATAATCTATAGAAAGTGCTTTTTGTCCTTCGGATAAATTGAGCACAATCAACATGGGTTTGAGGGTGAGAAATCCGAAACCGGAAAGGTCTTTCAATTCTTCGTCGCTAAATTCTACATCCCTCAAAGGGATTTCCTGTGACAACGCTTCATTCAAGCGGGTGAATAAAGCTGTTTCACGTTCCAATTGCGCTCTATCCCCTTTGACATTTCGTCGTAATTCTTCCGCCAACCGCTCTTGCTTCCGCTCCACCGCGATCAAGTCGTTGATCAATAATTCGGCATCCATCCTGGCAATATCCCGTTCAGGGTCGACGCTGCCCATACTATGCGCCACGCTGGGATTTTCGAAGCAACGGACAACATGCAGTAAACCGTCCATTTGATTGAGTTGATTAAGTAAAGGACCTGCCAAACCTTTTTTATCACTCGAACCATCCAAGCCGGCAATATCGGCGTAAGTGACTTTGGCGTAGGTGATTTTTTGCGGGTCGAACAACGCAGCCAGTCGATCCACACGCGGGTCTGGAACATCGACCATAGCCGTATGGATTTCGACCCTCCCACCGCTCATAGTGACCGGCTGGTCACCCCGGGTGAAAGCATTGAACAACGTAGTTTTGCCAGATTGGGGAAAACCAATAATTCCTAAACGCATACGAACCTCTTACACATTTAATTGTGCATTTTTTGACATATGTTAGACAAGATGGACAGGATACCATAATCGTATGAGACTGTCTATGTTTTTGCTTTCTTGTCCTATCGAAATAAGATAGAAATGGCAGCAATCATTGTTCTGTGAATCTACTAATAACATTGGTCGACAAAAATATCACTATCAATGCAAAGTAGAAATGTTACTTGACCCTAGCGAACTCTTTGATTATACTAATTTCACATCACCACACGCCGAAGTGGCGGAATTGGCAGACGCGCACGACTCAAAATCGTGTTCCTTCGGGAGTGAGGGTTCGATTCCCTCCTTCGGCATCCAGGAAATCTATATACATAAACCAGAAATACTCCTTCTTATGGTTTCTCTGGTTTTTGTTTTTAATAGCTTGTTTAAGAATAACTTCTTGGAGATCATAGTTGGTTTTAGAGAATTTCGACCAATTTTCGCTTGATAACCTTGTATAATTACTAATCATCAATCAAGGGTAATATACTCATGATTATTAATAAGCGGAGGTTGGAATGCCTGCTCTTGATCAAGTATTGGCAATAATTTTAGGGGGCGGCGTTGGTCGGCGGCTATACCCACTTACCCGGCTGCGTGCCAAGCCAGCCGTGCCCATCGCCGGCAAGTATCGGCTGATTGATGTGCCAATCAGCAACTGTATCAATTCTGGCATCAACCATATCGCCATTCTCACCCAGTTCAATTCCGTTTCGCTGCACCGCCACATCTCACAAACTTATGCCTTCGATGCCTTCCACCGCGGCTGGGTAGATATTTGGGCTGCTGAGCAAACCCCCAGCTCCACCGATTGGTACCAGGGGACGGCCGATGCGGTGCGCAAACAGCTTT
Organism: Anaerolineaceae bacterium; assembly: GCA_039679915.1. Taxonomy (GTDB): domain Bacteria; phylum Chloroflexota; class Anaerolineae; order Anaerolineales; family UBA4823; genus JAAZNS01. The sequence continues at coordinate 2,631 of JBDKUB010000051.1, read as the reverse complement.
TTGAGATCAAATCTTCGGGGGCATCCTATGTACTCATCTTAGCTGGTGATCACCTTTACCGCATGGATTATGCTGCCCTGGCAAAATACCATTGGGAGAACCAGGCTGAAATCACTGTTGCCTCACAGCCTGTGACCAAGGAAAGCGCTTCAAGGTTTGGCTTGCTGAAACGTAATCCACAAGGACGGATTGTTTCCTTTGTCGAAAAACCTACCGATCCTCAGGTGCTGAAGCAATTTGCCAGCAGCGGCAATCCCGACCGTCCCTATTTAGCTTCGATGGGTATTTATTTATTCAATGCCGAGGTGCTCATCGACCTTTTAGAAAATTCTACTTATGATGATTTTGGCGGTCAGGTCATTCCGAATGCATTGCAACCACATCAGGTGTACGGCTTCGATTTCGATGGGTTCTGGGAAGATATTGGAACAATCCGTTCATTCTACGATACCAACCTCAGCCTCACCCGTCCCAATCCGCCATTTACTTTGTATGATCCACTGCGGCCGGTTTACACACGCCCGCGTTACCTGCCTTGCGCGCTTATCGATGGCGCCAAGCTGCATAATGTCCTTTTAGCAGATGGCTGCATCATCGGTAAAGCAGAGATCAGTGATTCGATCATTGGGCTGCGCAGTGTGGTTGCTGATGAGGTGCGTATCTCCAATTCGATATTAATGGGTGCCGATTTCTACGACGATCCCACCCCTCCCCCCGCTGCAGAAATTCCTTTGGGGATTGGACAAGGCTGTCAAATCGAAGGAGCGATCATCGATAAGAATGTACGCATGGGTGCGGGTGTGATCATTCGCTCCTTTCCGCGCGGGGTCGACCGAGATGAGGGTGTCTGGGTAGTGCAGGATGGTATTGTGGTGGTTCCGAAATCCACCCAGCTCCGCTCAGGAACGTATATCGGTCCAGATTAACAAACCAAAAGCCTTGCATAAAAATACACATTATCTCTTACTAATATTATTAAAAGCTTATAGAATTAAGGTAGAATCATAATAATAAGATACAACGGGCTTTCTTTGTAGCAAGTTAGAATTCCTACAGCGAGACGATATCATGGGCAGCAAACCTATCTCCATTACTTCATATGACCTTGAGCGTTTACGGAAATTACTTCAAGATTCATACAGTAATGCCTACCGGAACAGTGAATACTTGGAAAAGCTTCAAAAGGAACTGGACCGCGCTAAAGTCGTTTCTTCGCAAGAAATACCCGCTAATGTGGTAACGATGAATTCAACGGTTTGTCTCGAAGATCTCGACACTCAGGAAGAAGAAACTTATACGCTCGTTTTTCCGGAAAACGCTGATTTAGCCCAAGGAAAAATTTCGGTGTTAGCGCCTATCGGCACAGCTATGTTAGGCTACGAGGTAGGCGATACATTCGAATGGGATGTACCAGCAGGGAAAAGAAGATTACGGGTCAAAAAGATACTCTATCAGCCAGAAGCTTCCGGGCACTTTCACATCTAGATCCCCGCTGTTATGGAGATAACAGGGTGATATGGCCCAATAGATATCAAAACAGAGAACCGTCTATGCTTCGAAAATCGCTTTTCTGCTTATCGATTATGGGTTAAGGAGTCGATGATGCAATACCGTGAATTAGGTCGTACCGGATGGAAAGTTTCTACCATTAGCATTGGCACATGGGCAATTGGCGGAGCTTGGGGTAGTGTCGATGACCGTGAATCGCTGGCTGCCCTCAACCATGCTTTAGACCTGGGCGTAAATTTTTTCGATACCGCCGATGTTTACGGTGATGGACGCAGCGAACAATTGCTGGCAAAGCTGCGCAAGCAGCGCAGTGAGCCGTTCTATGTCGCTACCAAAGCTGGCCGGCGACTGGATAAGCAGACCCCCGAGGGCTACAACTGTCAAAACTTGACCTACTGGGTAGATTGCAGCTTGAAGAATCTGCAAACCGAAGCACTTGATTTATTACAATTGCACTGCCCACCTACGGCGGTTTATTACATGCCCGAGGTGTTTGGTATTCTCGATGACTTGAAACAGGCAGGTAAGCTGCGTCATTACGGTGTGAGCGTCGAGAGAGTAGAAGAGGCTCTGAAAGCAATCGAATACCCGGATGTCCAATCGGTGCAGATTATTTTCAACATCTTTCGCCAGCGCCCACGGGATTTATTCTTTGGCGAAGCCCGGCGCCGTAAGGTTGGTATTTTGGCAAGAGTGCCATTGTCCTCGGGTATGCTTACCGGTAAATTAACCCGTGAAAGCCAATTCTCTGTTGACGACCACCGTCACTTCAATCGACAGGGTGAATCCTTCGACCGCGGCGAGACTTTTTCTGGATTGGACTATGAGCTTGGGCTTCAATTGGTCGAGGAACTGCGTCCATTGGTTCCGTCTGGCGCCAGTTTGGCGCAAATGGCGCTGCGCTGGATTCTGATGTTCCCTGAAGTTACCTGTGCTATCCCGGGCGGAAAACGCCCCTCACAGGTGGAAGAGAACGTCGCAGCAGCCGATCTGCCTCCCCTGCCTGAAAGCACCATGAAAGCCATCGATGAACTCTACAACCAAAAAGTACGACCTCATGTTCACCATTATTGGTGAGTGTGTACACTAATAAAGAAAAAGACCTTTAGGGCTTATGGTGCT
>JBDKUB010000373.1:0-2276 GCA_039679915.1 Anaerolineaceae bacterium | reverse complement strand
GAATAAAAACGATTTCGAAATCGTTTGCACCGGTGAGAAGATCGAGCTGGAAAAAATGTTCAAGCCTTACGTTCAGGGGGTCAAGGTCCATATTTTGGTGCTGGATGATGAGGAATTATCCACGGCTTATAGCGGCGCCACTGCCCTGATTTATCCATCTCAATATGAAGGCTTCGGGTTGCCGATTTTGGAAGCCCAGCGGTCAGGCTGCCCGGTCATCTCCTGCCGAAATTCCTCTATCCCTGAAGTCGCCGCGGAGACAGTCTATTACGTGGATGAGGTGGATGTCTCGCAAATGCGGGAAGCTTTGCGAGAAATCCAAAATCCGGAGGTGCGCCAGCGGTTGTTGGCGCAAGGCATAGAGAATACCAGGCGATTTTCCTGGAAGAAGACGGGCGAAAAATTATATCAAGGCATTATGGAAATCCTTCATTGTGTTCAGGAAATTCCTCTCAATCAAACCGATGCCATTAATACAGCCAGCCGTTTGATTCAATACTTGAATCGTCAGTCTGTGAAAGGGAAACTCTTGGGAGATAAAATTTCTCACCTGGAACGATTGTACCTTGGCAAAGACCCGTTTGATTATCTGGCAGTATTAAAGTATGAAGACTACTTAGTCTCAGAGTTACCCGAATTTTTAGATTTATTATTAAAGAGTATCGGGAATCTTGATGACTGCGATAGCATGATGTTATACCTGTTGGGATTGGCTTTTGAGGGAAAGGGTGAAATAAAAGAAGCGTTAGGTGCGTATAGCGGGGCTTTAAAATTACCTCCTGAAGAACGTCTGATTTTCAATTATCGGGCACGGCTGGGGTATCGAGCTGCTGAACTGGCTTATCGCTTGGGAGAACTGAATACTGCCAAAAAATTCATCACCGGCGTGGTATTGGATTGTCAGAATGACCACGAAGAAGCGATTGCCCTGTTATTCAAAATCAATAAAGAAATCGGTCAACTAAAATCTTCCAGGCAGGATTTATTGAGTCCACGATTAACCCCGGCTCGGATTCAAGATACTGCGGATACACCGTTGGTATCGGTCATCGTTTCGGCTTATAACTCCGAGGAGTATATGCGTGGATTGTTGGACGATTTAGAAGCTCAAACCATTGCCGGTCAAACTGAAATCATCGTCATCGACAGCGGCTCCGAGCAAAACGAACGTGCTATCGTGGAATCATATCAACGACAATACCCCAATATTCGTTACTTGCGCACCGAGCAGCGCGAAACGGTATATGCCGCCTGGAATCGAGCTATCTTGATGGCACGCGGTAAATATCTTACGAATGCTAACACCGATGACCGCCATGAACCGGATGCATTCGAGATCATGGTAAACACCCTCGAGGAGCAAGCCGATGTGGGGGTGGTTTATGGCGATTGCGCTGTCACTCGGAAAAAGAACACTACCCTGGTCGATGGTCCCATAACAGGTCGTTTCCGTTGGCCAGATTTCGACCGGCGCTTATTATTCCAAGTTTGTTTCATCGGACCTCAACCTATGTGGCGGCGTTCACTGCATAATCAATATGGGCTTTTCGATGAGCACATGCAATCGGCAGGGGATTATGAATTTTGGCTGAGGATATCCGATAAGACTCGCTTTGTTCATATTCCTAGGGTTTTAGGGTTGTACTTAATAGCAGAGCAAAGCATCGAACACCGGCAATCCTCCTTATCCGTTGCGGAAGCACAAGAAGCGCGGCAAAGATATTGGCTCAGCCGAAATGAAAGTATTCCCCCTTCATTAGGCTCTGTCTTTTTAGAGAATTATCAGGCGGCTCCCAGTAACGGCAAAAACTTTCCTCTGGTAAGTGTCATTGTACCCACCTATAACCGGCCCAAGGAACTGGCTGTTGCATTGCAAAGTATTGCCAATCAAACATACCCCTCGGTAGAAGCGATCGTCGTTAACGATGGCGGAAAAGACGTGGCTTCTGTTTTGCATCAATTCGGAAAACGACTTTCAATTCAATATAAACGTCAGGACAAAAACCGAGGTGCCGGGGCAGCGAGAAATGCGGGGTTGACTTTGGCAAAAGGCAAATATATTGCCTTTTTGGACGATGACGATGTTTATCGCCCCGAACATCTTTTTGCACTCGTAGCCGAATTAGAAACCAATCGGTCGATAATTGCCGCTTATAGTGATGCCTTACAAGTTGTACTCGAAGAGGCTGGCGAGAAAATTAAAGTCGTCTCAAAAGAAGTTTTTTACTCTATGGATTTCTCGCCCGAATTATTGCTGGTGCGCAACTATATTCCCA
>JBDKUB010000046.1:0-3597 GCA_039679915.1 Anaerolineaceae bacterium | reverse complement strand
TCATCCAGGCGACGATGTAAGGTTGGGATATGGTCTGCCCGTAACCAATAGGGAGTGGGTGATCTTTATATGAGTGCTCTTTGTATTCCTCGGGAACGAATTGATGCCTGGGAACATTGCGCATCGCATTCAATACATTGGAGTCTGTTACGCCGCGGTTCTCGATGGTTTTGCTGACCATTTCGAGACGCTGCTGGCGAAAATCCTCTTCTAAAAATGTGCTTCCGGATTGGTTTTTAGAACTTTTAAATGCCACCCAAAAAATAATGGAAAATAAAATAACCAGGATGGTGATTAATATGAATTTGTTAATCCGGAAGGTTTTCATCGCAACCTGAAATATTAAGCAATTACTTATTGGTTGAAGATTGTTTCTATATTTACTTTACATGAAAAATGGGTAGAAATCAATATAGGAAGGGAAATAAATAGATAATCTAACCATCTTCGCCATGCCCAACAACTACGGAGTAAGTGAAAGGACTATACCATATACCACTTTTTATTATATTTCTTCCAGATAACATAATTCACCAATCCATTCGGCGAATTGTGATATTCTTCCATAAAATACATGAATTAATGCTTGATTTTTGGATTAAAAGTGTATATAATAATTCTAAACCATTGTTTAAGCTAATAATTTGAATAATAATTTGTATTTGATAGAACAAATATTGGATACGATTTAATAATAAATTAATATACCACGAACCACTTTGATAGATCGAAATAATATTTGCCGATAAATTAGGAAAGTTTTACATGACTAGTGGACTGAATAAGCCATTGTACGTGCGCATTCAAGAATACATTGCTGAGCTAATCCTATCTGGCAAATTGACTCCCGAGACGAAAATCCAATCGGAACGGGAATTTAGCGAAGAATTGGGCGTCAGCCGTATGACGGTTCGTCGCGCCCTAACCGAATTGGTCAGTGAAGGATTGTTGGAAAGAAGACATGGGTCGGGTACATATGTGGCAAAACCGCGGGTGATTTACGAATCCAACGAACTGATCAACTATATTCAAGCCATGGAGCAGCGCAACATTGCCTCTGCGAGTCAACTATTAGAATTCGATGAGATTGCTGCCAGCCGTCGCTTGGCTGAGCAGCTTGATGTGGAAATTGGAGATTCTCTTTATCGTGTTGTAATGCTGCGTTTTGCTAATCGCGTTCCTGTTATTTTGGAACGCGTTTTTTTTCCATGTTCACGCTGCCCCAACTTAGAAGAATGGGATTTGGAAAAAACTTCATTATTTGACCTGTTGGTCAATGTATATGGGGCAGACCTGGCGCGGGTTTCACAAACAGTAGAAGCTATTGCTGCCAATGAGACCATTGCCCAACAGTTAAGGGTAAGCGAGGGGTTCCCCTTACTCAAATTGGACCGTACTATATATAATGCAACCAACAATAAACCGATTGAATATTCACAAGATTATTTCCGTTGTGATTACGCCCGTATCCATATGGATATCGAATTATACGGTTTATTGAAAAAAGCCCAAAGCCAGGAAGAACATAAGAAGGGCATTATTCCTATGGGAATTGAAAGGAGGTCGTCTGAAATAAACAAAATTGCCTAAAAATAATTTTCTTCATAACGCAATCACTATATTGAAATCTTAAGGAGGTTATTATGGCAAATATGGCTGCCACAACAGAAGAACGGAAGCTTTATGCTCGTAAAAGCTCCGGATTGGTGCGCACGATTGGCGTTTTTGGCGCCATGATTTTCGGTGTCCACTGCATAAGTTTATCGTCTTCCGGTTTAATTACCTTTTCCTGGGTAGCTGGGGTTTGGCCAGGGTGTAGCATAATTGGCGTACTCACTGTTGCGATGTTCTTTTGCCTCTTTCATGCCTATACCTATGCGGTCATTGGTGCTACTATGCCCCGTTCGGCTGCCGATTATACTTTAGCCAGCCGGGTTTTAAGTGCTCCTCTAGCTTTTGCAGCTAGTTGGACCCTGGTTATCTTCAGCGCCATGGTGGCTGGATCACTCATTGCTTGGATTCCCAAAACAGCTATACCGGTATTGTTCCGTACGATGGGAATCATTTTCGAAAATCCTGGTTTTGTTGCTTTTGCAGATTGGTCTTCAACACCCACAGGGATCATTGTCATCGGCACAGTCTGTGCTTTGATCACTTTTATTACGATGATTATGCCCACACGAACCATCCTGCGCATCTTGGAAGTAGGATTTTTCCTGGGTATTTTAGCCTGGTTAATAATTTACTTCCAATTAGGCACTGCAGCACCGGGCTCTTTCCAACCTGCTTGGGATAGATTCATGGGAGAGGGCAGTTACGCCTCACGGATAGACTTGGCGAAAGCCAATGGTATGGTCATAAATCCGAATGTGGCCATCATGACCCTGGCTGGACTTATCATGGGTTTCTGGATCTTCTATGGTTACTACATCCCAACCTTCTTCGCTGGAGAAGTGAAGCAGGCTGAGCGAACCCTGATCATTGGTAGCTGGTCATCTCTGCTTACTACTTGGGCAATTTTTGTGGTTGGTGCACTCTTACTACAGCGCCTGGTGCCCTTGGAATGGATCGCCGCGGAAAGCTACTTGAGCAATGCTGGAGTAACGGAAGCCAATCCTATGCCGTGGATTACATTCTATGCCGCGATTCTCAAGCCTTCTGCAGTTTTGATTTGGATTGTAGCAATCGCTTGGATATATACCCTGATCAATTTGGCGCAGACATACTTCTTCTATTGCAGCCGGATTATTTTTGCCTGGTCGTTCGACCGGCTGATCCCCGAAAAAGTCTGCTATATTCACCCGACTCTGCGCAGCCCAATCGTTGCAATTTCCATTATTACCATAATCGCAGAAATCGGCATCATCGATGCGGGTCTTGGTGGCGTGATGGGCGCTCAACTCAATTTCGTGTTCTTTGCTGTATGTACACAATTGGTGCCTTGTTTTGCCATCACGCTATTCCCATTCTTGAAGCCCGATCTATTCGAGAATGCCAGCGCTTTTGTCCGTCGCAAGATAGGCAAAGTCCCGGTGATCACTCTGGTAGGCAGTGTTACCCTGGCTTATCAGCTCTGGATGCTGATAGCTTCTTTCTTGTTCCCCGCCGTTGGTGGCAGAATTGGTTTTGGAACTTTGGGAACCCTGGCTGCCTTTATTATCAGTGGGATCATCGTTTTCTATATAGCACGAGCCTATCGGCTGAAAAAAGAAGGAATCGATATCAACTGGACATTCCAATCGATACCACCCGTATAAAATATTTAGTTTCCTATATCGTCGAAGCCGGGGCAGCCTTGGCTGCCCCATTCCGATATAGTATCGAATGACATTTCCGATATTTCGAGCAATCCATCTGCTCGAAATATCAGAAATATCCATTCACTTACTTGGAGGTATTCTCATGAAATTTAGTAAATTAATGGGCAGCTCATCTAAAGTTACGCGAATATTATTCGGCTCCGATTTTCATGGATCAGAAATCGTATTTCGTAAATTTCTTTCTGCCGCATTTCAGTACAAAGCCAATATATTAATGGTAGGCGGGGATGTAACCGGTAAAGCGATGATTCCCATTGTCAAACAAGGTGGTGGCGAA
>JBDKUB010000579.1:0-3127 GCA_039679915.1 Anaerolineaceae bacterium | reverse complement strand
TCTTAATCTTTTTCGACACCCTCATTTTATGATTTTTTTAATTCTTTCATTTCCCGTCTCCACTCCATGTGATTGTCCTAAAAGAAGGCTGTCACCTCGAGCGAAGCGAGAGGTCTTTTCATATACTTACAAGGTTGTCTCGCTTCGCTCGACATGACATATATGACTTTTTGGACAGCCCCAATGAGGGTGGGGTCAAATAAATCAAGAATATCAAAAATAAGGAACCCTGCCTGACAGAGTAATAGATCCGCTTCGACTAGATTTTTTGTTGTATATCCTCATTTGCCCGCTCGATGAATGCTGAGAGCGGGATGGGTCCAATATTTTCACCGTTGCGTAAACGCAAGGCAACCTGATCGTTTTCTACCTCTTTATCTCCGATGACTAACATATAGGGGATTTTTTGATTTTGAGCATCGCGAATTTTGGCATTCATCCGTTCGGAGCGGTCGTCTACCATTACCCGTAATTTCGATTGGCGGAGCTTTGCTGCGACCTGTTTTGCATAATCTATATGGCGGTCGGCGATGGGGATTAAAGCTGCTTGCACCGGAGAAAGCCAAACCGGAAATGCTCCGGCATAATGTTCAATAAGCACGCCGAAGAAGCGCTCCATGCTGCCTAATAATGCGCGGTGCACCATATAAGGACGGTGAGGCTGGCCATCCTCGCCGATAAAAGTGAGGTCGAATCGCTCGGGAAGAGTGAAATCGAATTGAATCGTGGTAAGCTGCCATTCTCGGCCGATGGCGTCATTTACTTTCAAATCGATCTTGGGTCCGTAAAAAGCGCCGCCGCCCTGATCGATTTTATAAGAGACCTTGGCTCGTTTTAAGGAATCTTCCAAAGCAATTTCAGCAGCGCGCCACTGTTCCGCATCCCCTACCGATTTTTCTGGTTTGGTGCTTAGATACGCCTGAATATCCGAGAAACCAAAACTACGCAAGATGTGCAGGCTAAAATTCAGCACAAAATCGATCTCATCCGGCATTTGGTCTGGGCGACAAAAATGGTGTGCATCGTCCTGCGTGAAACCGCGCACCCTCATCAATCCGTGTAAAACACCGCTTCGTTCATAACGGTACACGGTGCCTTCTTCGGCATACCGGATTGGAAATTCACGGTAGGAACGAATCGAATTTTTATAAATATGGATATGAAAAGGACAATTCATTGGTTTCAGGTAATACTGCTGCCCTTCGATGTCCAGCGGTGAGTACATATTTTCTTTGTAATACCCTAAATGCCCGCTGGTTTCCCACAATTTTGATTTTCCGATGTGCGGCGTGTAGACGAACTCATAACCATTAGCCTCATGTTCCTCGCTCCAAAAATTCTCGATGATCTTGCGAATTTTACCGCCTTTCGGATGCCATAGAATCAAGCCGGCGCCGATTTCATCGACCACACTAAACAGATCTAATTCCTGGCCAAGTTTTCGATGATCCCGCTTTTTAGCCTCTTCCATGCGCCACAAATAATCTTTTAATTCTTCGGGATTGTTCCAGGCTGTGCCATAGATGCGCTGAAGCATGGGGCGTTTTTCATCACCCCTCCAATAAGCTCCAGCTACCGATAATAATTTTATGGCTTGAGGATTAATTTCCGCCGAATTCGCTACATGGGGACCGCGGCAAAGGTCTACAAATCCACCCTGGGAATAAAGTGTGATCTTGGGTTTTTCGCTGATTGGATTGCCATCTTCATCTACATTGCCTTCTTCCAGTCCGGCGATTAATTCGAGCTTGAATGGTTGGTCGTGGAAAATCTTTTTTGCTTCTTCAGCGCTTACTTCTTTGCAGACGAAATCGACTTTGGATTGAATAATCGCCCTCATTCGTTTTTCGATGTTTTCAAGGTCTTCCATCGACAAAGGCCGGGGCAGGTCGAAATCATAGTAAAAGCCGTCTTCGATGGCTGGCCCAATGGCTACTTTACCCTCCGGGAATTTTTCCAAGACTGCCTGAGCCATGATGTGGGCTGCAGAGTGTCGGATTCGATACAACTTTGAATCTTCATAGCGTTCTTCTGTTTCTGCCATTTTTACCTCCGATAATATTTACCATAATAACAAAAATCTCTCGTCCCTGTTGGGGCGAGAGTTAATAACCACGCGGTTCCACCCAATTCGATCCGGTTTCCCGGATCATCTCTAATGACCGATAACGGAGTCAGCCGTTCACCATACTTGGGTAAATACCCTTTCCGGGTCATGCTCACAGAAGGTTTTCATCGAGGTTATTCAAAAGGAACTTTCAGCCAGTGGTTCCCTTTCTCTGATGAATATTGCCACAATTACTCGTTCTGGTCTTTGCACTATTATTTAATTGAACACATTATACATCAATTTTATCGATATAAATCCCCAGATTTTTTAGGATGAGGGGGCGTCTATAGAGCTAATCTTGCCAAATTAATTTCGACGACCCCCTATGTTCTATTTATTTTTCATCATCAGTAAATCTAAATCCTCGTCGAGCGATTGTAAATCCTCTTCATGTTCCACTTCTTGTTCGAGGATGGTCAACACAACATTATATGTTACCGGGTCTTTATCTTTAACTATCCCTAGTAATTTTTGATAGACATCGATAGCGCATTGCTCGCCCTTGATATTTTGCGCCAGTATTTCTTTTACAAAGGGATCAGTAGGAGCTTCGTAGCCGCAATGGGTGTTATTGAACCATTCCTTCGGGCTGATGAGCGGAACCCCGCCTAATTGAATGATACGTAATGCTAGCATATCGGCGTGGGATAACTCCTCGGTAGCATGCAGGAGCAATTCAGAAGCCACCGCGTCTTTCATTGGTCCTTTTACAATTTTAGCGCCCAGCCAATATTGATAATACGCCAACCATTCATCGGCAAATGCGCTGTTGAGCAGCGATAAAAGTTTTTCGATATCCATACCGACAATTTCACGACCTTTAGTACCCATAGTTTATTCCTTTCTACTTTATAAATTGATGCAATTTTTTCAAAATATCAATTGGTGTATTTGTATGGTTTTTCTTTGGGTAATTGCGTAACCCGTTGATATAATCTTACCAGCATACAGTTTAACAGATTCCAACTTGTTTTTGGTGTGTTCGTTTCCTTAAAAAATCATCATTATTCAATTTTT
>JBDKUB010000062.1:0-13178 GCA_039679915.1 Anaerolineaceae bacterium | reverse complement strand
TCGTTGGCGAACTTCCGGAGAATCAGCACGCTCGCCATAGCGTTGTTTCAACCCTTCCTCGCACAATGACCGCAAATATTCTTCTGCGGTCACACCATCCGGCGGACAAAACTCGGGTAAGTGGTAGTCTTTAAATCCCAAGTCGAGGCTGCAACGATCGGCGATCAGCAAGGTATTGCTAAGAGCTTCGGGAACCTCAGCAAATAGCAATGCCATTTCTTCAGGGCTGCGCAAATAATACGAATTATCGGTCATACGCATCCGCGCCGGGTTGCTGAGTACCGAGCCAGTTTGAATGGCAAGCAGGATATCCTGTAAATGCGCATCGTCTTGCTCGATGTAATGTACATCGTTGGTTGCGATATACTTGGCTTGGTAACGCTTCCCCATTTCCAACAAAGTCTTATTGATCGCTTCCAATTCTGGAATATTATGCCTTTGTAATTCCAAAAAGAAATGGTCAGGTCCAAATATCTCGAAATACCAATCTAACTGGCGGCGAGCCGCTTCAAGGTTACCCTGATTGATCAAACGGGGTATTTCTGATGTCATACACCCCGATGACCAGATAATTCCCTCTGTATGTTGAGATAAGAAATCATGGTCGATGCGCGGGTAGTAATAAAATCCCTCTAATTGAGCTGCGCTGGCGATTTTAAGTAAATTGTGGTAACCGGTTTCGTTTTCTGCCAAAAGCAGTAAATGAGTGGATTTCTTATCTGCCTGGGGATCACGATCTTTCATGCCGTTTGGCGCCAGGTACGCCTCTAACCCAATAATTGGTTTTATCCCATTCGATAACGCTGCATTATAAAAATCGATTACCCCAAACATCGTGCCGTGATCGGTCAAAGCGATAGCAGGCATGCCCATTTCTTTGGCGCGCTTCACCAACTTTTTGAGATTGCAAAATCCATCGAGAAGGGAATATTCAGAATGAACGTGTAAATGGGCGAATGTCATAGATATTCGGACAATGATTACCTGAATATAATTAATTATATAATCATTAAGGTCAAATATATAGGGGTAGTAATTTCTTTACCCCTATATATTCTGTCTAACAATTGAATTCGATAATGAGACTCTTTTTGATTATAGCATCAGGATTAGCAACATCAATAATAATTTAAGATTAGTATTTTTTTAGGTTGAATTGCATTTCACGATTTCAGATTGGCAATCCGATTTTGCTTTCCTCTCATCTCTCGTCATCCACCACCTGTTATTTTCGGTTATCAAAATTCTTAATTCTATCCAATTCTCACTCATTTACCCTTCATCTAAATCTGCTATAATCCAACCCCAGAAAGGTATTAATATGCTCAAGAATTTCGTCCGCATTTTTGGCGGAGATCCGAATAAACGTGAATTAGATAAATATTCACCCATGATCGATGAGATCAATGGACTTGAAAAAACATATGAAGCGCTAAGCGATGACGCCTTACAAGCGAAGACGGCTGAGTTTCGGGCGCGCTTAGCAATTGGTGAAACGCTTGATGACATTTTTGTAGAAGCCTTTGCTGCTGTACGCGAAGCCAGCAAACGAACCATCGGTTTACGTCATTACGATGTTCAACTTTTGGGTGGCGCTGTCTTACACCAGGGCAAAATTGCTGAAATGCGTACGGGTGAAGGAAAAACCCTGGTGGCAACTCTACCGTTATACCTGAATGCCTTGGAAGGAAAAGGTGCTCACCTCATCACGGTGAACGATTATCTGGCGCGGCGGGATGCGCGCTGGATGGCTCCAATTTACAACCTGTTAGGGCTAAGCGTTGGTGTCCTTCAGATGGCAACCAGGACTGAAAACGGTAAGAAAGCTTTCATCGTTGATTTGCAGAAGGAATCACCTCACGAAGATCAGCATCAACTGCGGATGGTGCCCCGTCAAGAAGCCTATGCCGCCGATATCACCTATGGTACCAACAGCGAATTTGGTTTCGATTACCTGCGCGATAACATGGTCTTGCGAAAGGAAGATAAAGTCCAACGCGGCCATTTTTACGCCATCGTTGATGACGTAGACAATGTTTTGATCGATGAAGCGCGAACCCCTCTGATCATCTCTGGCCCAGCACAAGATGAAAGCGAATGGTATGTGCGCATGGCTCAGGTTGTGCGGGCGCTTAAGCCGGAAGATTACGAAATCAACGAGCGTGACCACAATGTGACCCTCACCGAAATAGGTGAAATCCATGTCGAAGAATTACTCAACATGCCATTGCGCGACCCCGACCGTCCTGAGGATATCACGCTTGAACAAGCTCGCGTTTTGGGTTATCTCGAACAAGCCTTACGTGCACAATTTCTCTTCAAACGGAATAAAGATTATCTGGTACAAGCCGGGAAGGTAGTCATTGTAGACGAGTTTACCGGTCGATTGATGCCCGGCAGACGCTGGTCGGATGGCTTGCATCAGGCAGTGGAAGCTAAAGAGGGGGTGCGGGTGCAATCCGAAAATGTCACCTACGCCACGATTACTATACAAAATTATTTCCGCATGTATAACAAACTGGCTGGTATGACCGGTACCGCTATCACTGAAGCGGAAGAATTCGATAAGATTTACAAACTCTCGGTTTTAGCTATCCCGACCAATTTGGAATATATCGCATCTCAACCCGAATCGGGATTGGAAGAAGTCGATGGTAAAGATGAAGATGGCTATAAATTCCGTTATTATACAAGCCGAGATGACCCAGAGAAAAAGCCAGTCTTTTGGAAGCGTAAAGATTATCCGGATATTATCTACCGCACGGAAGAAGCCAAGCTGCGCGCCCTAACCCAAGAAATTTTGAAAAACCATGCCTTGGGGCGCCCCATATTAGTCGGTACTACATCGGTTGAATTATCCGAGCGAATCTCGAGTCGATTGAAAGCCGAACCTCTGCGCCGCTTAGCCCAAGTATTACTGTTGCGCCGCACCTGGTTCGAAAAAAATAACCACACAGAAGATGGCCGGCAAATCCCAGAGCTTCAATATCTGGTCGCCCCCTTGGACCAGTTGGATATTTCTGATATGCGCAAGATGGGACGCGACTTGGGACTTTCAATGAATCCAGAAGACGAAAATAATCTGGAGACCCTTTGCACCATCCTTGATCTTTCAAATGGCAATAGCAACCGATTAGCCGATGTACTCAAAGCAGGAATCCCTCACCAGGTCCTCAATGCTCGTAAGCATACAGAAGAGAGCCAGATTATCGCCCGGGCTGGCGCTTTTGGTGCACTGACTATCGCCACGAATATGGCTGGTAGAGGCGTCGATATTAAATTGGGCGGTGAACTGCCCGAAAATGTATTGGCGGGAATCAACCGTCTGCTATCCCGCACAGGCTATGCTGATCCTTATAACATGTCTCTGCAAGAGCGAACGGAGGCACTGCGTTCCATAGATCCAACTGATTATGGGATTTATGAGCCCTCAGTCAATGAGTTTCTCACCTATGTGCAAAACATGCAGCGGGTGCGAGAATTAGGAGGACTGCATGTTGTCGGTTCGGAACGCCATGAAGCGCGACGCATCGATAACCAATTACGCGGCCGAGCTGCCCGACAAGGTGATCCGGGTTCGTCCCGTTTTTATCTGTCGATGGAAGATGAATTAATGAGATTGTTCGGTGGTGAACAAGCCGACAACCTGATGCAACGCATGAAAATCGACGATGAAATTCCCCTTGAATTTGGCGTCGTCAGCCGTATCGTCGAACAATCTCAAACCCGCGTCGAAGGCGCTAATTTTGATGTCCGCAAACACCTGCTCGAATACGATGACGTACTCAATACCCAACGCGAAAAAATATATGAACAGCGCAACCTGATTTTCGAGAAAGAAGACCTGAGCGAAAATGTAATCGAAATGCTGCGTTCTGAAGTCAGTAATCGAGTTCCGCTCGCTCTGGAAGATGAGGAAGGACCCTGGAAACTGCTTTCCTGGTTGGAACAAATTCAACCGACGATGGTCATTGGACATTCTTATTACCCATCTTTTACACTGCACCTTCTAACCCGCTATATTTTCAACCAATATAAACAAACCCAAAATCAAGAAGCCGGCATATCCGCTGCGGATGCGCGGAAAGCCTTACTAGAGGTAGCTCAGGAGACACTGACGGCTGAAGAAAACCATTTGATCAACCTCATGAAGGGGATCCTCGATCAGGCACAAGAGCGGCTAAACAGTCAATTGGCAGAGCGGTTAGAAGCTGTAGATACTTTTTTTGAAGGACTATCTCTGGATGAAGAAGATGAGGAAACGAGATCGCCTCGCCAGCTCATCGAAGAGTTATCCCTCGCTACCAGAATTCCTTTACGGTTATCGAACGAACAAATGCGCTTGATTCACGAGGATCCCCGACAGATCAAAGAGGACATGTGCCGCCAGGTGGAAAGCGCCACCATCTCTCAAACTATAATCCGCCTGGTAGGTTCAGTCGAACGACGGTTGGAAGAAAGCTTGAACATCGAAGCCGCACAATTGGTGGATATGGAGTGGGACGATTTAGCAGACCGAATCTTATCCGCCATTCAAACAGTTTTCGATAAACGGCGCGAACGACTTCTCGGCAACCTCGATGATCAGGGTGGCCAAATAGGACACGATCTCGATATTACATTGAATAATGTTCAAAGGTTATTAAACCCCAACGATATCATCGGATTGCTTATGATGATAGCCCAGGGTTCGCAGACCATATTCGATAAAAAGACCCACCGCCGCCAACAAATACGAACTCAAAGATTATCTTACATTTATTATGCTGCCCAATTCATCGAACAGGAAAACCCTGAGGAAATGTCTCAACAGGTGCTTGAGCATCTCGAAAACGCCCATGCTAATTTGCTACGCGCCTGGGGAGTGAATGAATGGAACCGTCTGATAAACACCTCCATCAGCGAAATGGATGAGACAACCCAACGAGGTTTTTCTAAAGTTTTGGGAAATGAGGTCTTTCAGCAAGTGTATAACTTACCCCTCAATTCGTTGGATGTTCAACATCGAGAATTGTTGATCACCGAATTGGGTAGGCAGTCTTTGACCGAGGTTTATCGCCAGTTGCTGCTCTCAGTGATTACCGAGCTATGGGTGGATTATTTGACGCAGATGGAAGCGCTACGCGTCTCGATTGGATTGGAAGCCTATGCACAGCGAGATCCACTGGTGCAGTATAAAAACCGCGCCTATGAATTATTCCAGGAATTATTGGCAAACATGCGCATGAGCGTTGTTACCAGAATGTTCACCTTCCGCCCACACGACCTTAGTGCGGTGCAAACATCTGTGTCCCGTCCAGAAGCCCCGAAAATTACCGTTCAAACAGACATAAACGAAACGCCAGAAGCCATCGTGAGCCAGGACGATCAAGAAGAAGAATCGGTTGCGGAGACCTCAAAAGAGCCGTTGCCCACTCCTGCACAATCCGGTGGAAAAAAACGACGTCGAAGACACCGATAAAATTTTACCGTTAGTTAGCGAATATTTACCATGATGGAATCTCTTACTAATCTGCCCGAATTTTGCGTTTCACTTCCTAAAATCGATTTACATCGACACCTGGAAGGTTCATTACGTTTCGATACAGTCCACCAGTTAGCTCGCGCCCAGGAATTGGGATTGCCCCCCACCGGTCAATTACGCACTTTGGTTGAAGTGCAAGATAACCAACCCTATACCTTTGAAAATTTTCTTTCCAAATTTTCCACACTGCGCTTGTTTTATCGTTCACCGGAAATTATTTCCCGCATTACATTCGAAGCCATCGCTGATGCGGCTGCGGATAATATTCAATACCTCGAGTTGCGTTTCACCCCAGTAGCACTCAGCCAGTCGCAGGGGTATTCGCTGGCGCAAGTGATGGATTGGGTAATCGAGGGAGCAAAACAAGGTGAGCGCGAATTGGGCGTTATTACCAGGTTAATCGTTAGCATCAATCGACATGAAAAACCAGCTCTGGCTGCCCAGGTATCGATTTTAGCAACCGAACGACAAAATGAAGGCATCGTCGGGTTGGATCTGGCTGGCAATGAGGCAGATTTTTCCGCTTTACCATTTATCAAGATATTTCAAAACGCCCAAAAAAAGGGTATGCACATCACCGTTCATGCCGGGGAATGGAATTCGGCTGAGAATATTATCCAAGCCATTGAGCTCTTCGGTGCTAACCGCATCGGACATGGAATTCGCGTGCTTGATTCTCCTGAAGCTATAGCCTTAGCCCGACAAAACGGAGTCTCTTTCGAGGTCTGCTTGACCAGCAACCAACATTCCGGCGCAGTCACATCGCTCTATAATCATCCCCTTCAAAAGATGCTGGATGAAGGCTTGACCGTCACATTGAACACCGATGATCCCGGCATATCACAAATCAATCTGAGCAATGAGTACGTCTTGGCGCTTACTGAATTAGGCATGGCTTACCCAGTGCTTCGTCAATGTATTATGAATTCTGCTCATGCGTCTTTCCTCGGTGTAGATGAAAAACAAAAACTCATCCAAACCATGGAAAATAAATTACCCCGCTCGATTGACTTTTGAAAGAGGCTGACCTAAACCGTCAGCTAAATCCAATTAGCATCATCTAAATACCCGATTCATAACGGGTTTCCCATTCCTTGACAGCCTCACGGATGAACTGACGGATCTCTTCGTCGGGCACATCTTCTACCCCCTCGTATTGATCCAACCCAACCATAACCACCATTCCCTTCCCAGGGAATTCTAATAGTCGGATGCCGCGTTTCTCCATAGGTGAGTTCAATAATCGCTCTTGAAGGATTTCATCGATTTGAACAGCAATGCTTTTAGTCTCCGGTTTAATGGTTTTTACATCCGATTGAATAGCCTTGGCAAAAAAGTCGATGGGACCCATTTTAGATTTGGTCACCGGAGGAACAACCGGTTGTACTAATAATTCCGGATTTATAACCGGTGGAATCGGTACTGGAGGTAGCGGTTCTGCCGATGGTGGTATTTGCGAATCGACAGACGGTGTGATTACCGCCGGTTTTCCCAGCCATACTTGCATCGCTTCTAAAGCCTTGTTCAAATCCTGCCGTTGCTTGGCAGGAAGGTCACTTTCTTTCTGGTAGACCTGCCCATGGAGGCGTGGGTAAATAATAATTCCCTCGTTATCGCTCACCAGGGAAACCCATTCAACCCATTCATCCTCATCCACAACTGGTCGAGTGGATTTATCCTTGTTTTCTTTACTCATGCTGGTTATCAAACTGCCAATGGCAATTCCCACCAGCATGAACACGATTCCAGTGATTATTAAAGGCATTAATTCCATGTCATCTCACTCAAGTACTATATAAGTATACAGATATTTCGTAGAAAATCATCGGTTTCTTTTGGACCTAACATAATTGGAATCTGTTGAAAGATGGCTTCGTCGCAGTACTCCTCGCCATGACGTAGAAACGCGTCATTGCGAGTAACCGAAGGTTACGAAGTAATCTTGTTGTTACCATAAATTCTACCTTTGTTTAGGAATATATGAGATAATCTCGCGCTCTTCGAAAGATGGCTTCGGCGCAGTGCTCCTCGCCATGACGTAGAAACGCGTCATTGCGAGTAACCGAAGGTTACGAAGCAATCTTGCGCTCTTCAAAATATGGCTTCGTCGCGGAGTTTATACTGAACACAGTGAATATGCTCATCAACATAATGATGGAAAATTCCCCCAGCAAACTTGCCCGCTTCATCTGACGAAAAAAGCATCTGTATTGTTGAAATATTCCCCCTTCCCATTTTTTATGATGACACAGATACCTTCTCGGGAATTTTTTGGCAGTTCGGGCAGAAATGCGTGCTTCGTTGACCGACGTTAATCCTCTCGATCGGGGTTGCGCAGACCGGGCATGGCTGTCCGGTTCGCTGGTATACCCGAAAGTAATTTTGAAAATCACCCCCGCGATAAACCCAATCGATGCTGGCTCCCTGTCGGAGGATGCCCTCTCGTAAAACCTGCCGAATGGCAGAAAGCAAGGCATTACTTTGTTCTTCACTCAAATAACTCGAAATCATCAAAGGATGTAAACCGGCTAAATGCAAGGCTTCGTCGGTATAGATATTACCTAATCCCGCCAGAAAAAATTGGTCCAACAAGAGAGGCTTTAGCCGCCGGTGAAAATTGTGCAATTGTTGATAGAATTTTGCTTCGGTCAATGATTCATCCAATGGTTCCGGACCCAATCTTCCCAGAATCGATTGGTCATCGAAGACCAACCAAGCCCGCCCAAATTTTCGAGGGTCGTTGAATGCCAGTCTCCACCCATTATCAAAATCGATTATCCAACGATGGTGTGGAGCAATCGGAGCAGATTCAGGCTCAACCCATAAATCACCGCTCATCCGTAAATGAACCAGAAAAAAATAATCCTGAAGCCGAAAGCGGATGAATTTACCGCGCCGGGATATTTGCTCGATCCTTTGACCGGGTATTCGTTGGACGAATTCGTACGGTTGTGGGGTTTCCAGGCTTCTTCCCCAAAGAATTTCGGCGCCCTCGATTTTAAAACCGATCAGGGAGGGCGTATTCTCTCTGCCCTCCCTTAGATATTTGGCAATGGTCTCGACTTCGGGAAGTTCCGGCATCCATCACTCATCGAACATTTCGCCCACACTCCGTCCCTCATGAGCGCGTAGTATCACTTCTCCGAGCAAAGGTGCCACACTAATTATCTTCAAACGATCACCAAAAAATGCGGCTTTCTCTTCAGATATGGGCACCGAATCAGTAGTGATGATTTCACGAAACGGCAACTGCGCCAATTTTTCAGCCGCACCAGCAGTTAATATGGGATGTACGAATACCAAGTACATATTTCGAGCGCCACTATTTAAGGCTAATTCGGCAGCCGAATAAATCGAGCCGCCGGTATCTACCTCATCATCTACGATGATCACATCTCTGCCTTTTACATCCCCAATGAGGGTTAATGCTTCCGGATTGTCTTCTCGTCCCGTGCGACGTTTTTCTATAAAAGCAATGGGTGCTTCGATAGATGCAGCGAAGTTCCTGCCTTTTTTAGCAAATCCAAGATCAACAGCCAAGACGACCGGGTCTTTCATCTCGGGTAATTTTTTTCGAATATGAACGGTTAGTATATGAAAAGCTGAAAGAACATCACCGGGAATTGAAAAGAATCCTTGAATTTGCCCGGCATGAAGGTCAAGCGTCATATAACGTCCTGCTCCGGCAATCTCGATCATTTCCGCTACTAAACGGGCTGTAATCGGTACGCGCGGTTTATCTTTTT
Organism: Anaerolineaceae bacterium; assembly: GCA_039679915.1. Taxonomy (GTDB): domain Bacteria; phylum Chloroflexota; class Anaerolineae; order Anaerolineales; family UBA4823; genus JAAZNS01. The sequence continues at coordinate 3,908 of JBDKUB010000062.1, read as the reverse complement.
TATCCGAGCGAGCATAACATAAATAAGGCACAACAGCCGTTACACGCCCGGCTGAGTCCAAGCGCATCGTTTGCAGCATAATCAGCAATTCCATCAAATTGCGCTGAACAGGTGGGGATGTGGTTTGAATGACATACACATCTTGCCCGCGTACACTTTGGTGCAATTGTACAAACAAATTATCATTAGGAAAAAGTGTTATATCACAACCACTGAGTGGGATATGAAGGTAATCTGCTATTTGACTTGCCAGTTTCGGACAGCTTGTACCGGCAAATAACTTGATTCCTCCGTAATACATCATTGAATCTTTACTTAAACGGCCTGTGGTCATAATTCACCTGCTATTTTTCCATTCCTCTCTTAAAACGCTCATTAATAATATATCCAGATATTGACCATCTCTATACTTTGCTTTTCTAAGGCGTCCCTCATGAACAAACCCAACTTTTTCATAAGCACGGATGGCGCGCGGATTATCTTCGAAGACCCGTAAAAAAATCCGATTCAGATTCAAAGTATCAAAACCATGCTTTAATAGCATTCTAACGGCTTCACTACCATAACCCTGGTTCCAATATTGCTTCTCGCCGATGAAAATGCCGATTTCTCCAAACCGGTTGAGCCAATCGATTTCAAAAAAGCCACAATCACCGATGGGGTTCCAGCTTTCGCTATCATTAATCTCCATTACAAAAGGATGTTCGGTTGTCGGTTTGGCCATAGTCGTTTCGAACCATTTCTCCTCTTCATGCCGCGAAAGGGGCAAAAAAATGTCGATGCCTTTTCTTACTTCCGGGTCATTCAACCAGACGACAAACCTATCGATATCCTCTTTTTCTACAGCGCGTAAGCGTAGTCGTTCACCCAAAATCATTGTGAAAACCCTCCATTAGCCAGGATATTGACCGCTTGGGCTGTGGAAATTTCACGGTTGATGACTTGATTTAATACTTCTCGATAACGGGTTTCGGTTACAGTATTTCGCCAGCGCTCCATTAGGCTACTCTGTAATAGCGATTCCATCTCCCATTGCAATTTTTTCCGGTCCCGCTTTGCCCATTCACCGCTCTCTACCAAATAATCTCGGTGAAGTTCGATTTGTTCTGCGACTTTTTCAACACCGGTTCCATCCAAAGCAATCGTCCGTAAGATGGGTATTGTCCAAACCGACTCATTTGAAATCTGCTCAACCTCGAAGGAATCTACGACATCTCCTACAGGGTGATGGTACCCGGGATGATGAGCAGGGGCAAACTGTAATGCACTGCGTAAAATGGCTTCAGCGGTTTCCACACCAGGATGGTCGGCCTTATTCAGCACCAAAATATCGGCAATCTCTAAAATTCCTGCCTTAATCGCTTGGATATCGTCGCCCAAACCGGGTGCTTCGATTACCAGCGTGGTATGCGCCAGACGGGCGATATCCACTTCAGTTTGACCTGCGCCAATCGTCTCGACGATAATGACTTGATAACCTGCGGCATCTAAAATCTGGATTAATCCCGCCGTTGCGTTAGCAACGCCTCCTAAGCATCCACGGGTTGCCATCGATCGAATGAATATATTTGGATCACCCGCCAGATCCCGCATGCGGACCCTATCACCGAGTATCGCTCCTCCGCTAAACGGGCTGGAAGGATCGACCGCAATAATCCCCACAGAGACTGGCTCTCTTCCTTGGGAGGGGTGTCGAAAACAACGAGCTAATTGATTTACTAATGAGGATTTCCCAACTCCTGGAGAGCCGGTGACACCAATAATATGGGCTTTTCCAGTGTGAGGAAACAATGTATCTAATTCCGCCAAGCCCTCCGGCGTTCCATTTTCTATCAGACTCATCAATCGAGCAATTGCCAAACGATCATTTTTCAGGATAGAAGCAGCCAAGTTCATGCAAACTTTTCCTCAATATCTTGCATGGCTCGATAATCATCCCGATTATTGGGTAATGGCATGGCGGATCTCGCTGACAATCTTTTCGGTGGTTGTTCCTGGTCCATAAATTCCAACAACACCCATCTGTTTTAGTAACAAGATATCCTCATCTGGGATGATTCCGCCGACGAATACGCGGACGTGCTCCTGATGGTTCGCTTTCAATAATTCTATGACCTTAGGTATTAACGCCATATGTGCGCCAGATAAAATAGATAAGCCAACTACATCGACATCTTCTTGTAAAGCAGCTTCGGCAATCATCTCAGGAGTCTGGCGTAAACCGGTGTAAATCACTTCCATGCCTGCATCACGCAGCGCGCGCGCAACCACTTTTGCACCGCGATCATGACCATCTAACCCGGGTTTAGCCATCAGAACTCGAATTTTTCTCTCGGACATAGGTTCCTTTCACTTCAAGTCGAACAATTAGATTATACCTCAGCACGCTAAAAGAAACTTTTTACCCTCCAACATAAGTCAATAATTATTAATGGAGGGTGTTGAAAAAGATTAAACCACAATGTGGGGCTATCCCAAAAGTCATGTATGTCATGTCGAGCCATGTCCTGAGTGCAGCGAAGGAGCAGCGAGACATCTTAGCATACTTATGAAAAGACCTCTCGCTTCGCTCGAGGTGACAGCCTTTTTTTAGGACAATCCCACATGAATAATTAGCTTCACCCTTACCCAACCTCTCCCAAAAATCAAGGATAGGTTTTTGGGGGATGAGTTAAAAAATTGCTTTTTCAACACTTTCATTAATGGGGCATATAATATGAATAAATAAAACAAGAAGCCGTCTTTTGAACGGCTTCCTGCAGCGCTGCGGCTTCCTAACCTGTTACCAGGAGGGATGCCGCAGCGCTTCGTAATATACTACTTTCACACATCGTGGCATCACCTCCTCGTTAGTGGGATAGCAAGAGGAGAAAATTGGCTGAACTTCGTTTTTTGGACAGCCAAATTATATAGAATTAGTATCGCATAGAATAAAACAAATGTCAATGGAGATATTAAATATCCAATTAACCTGATTATTTTGTAAGGAGGTAACTCGATTTATATCTCCATCCAATCCTCTATCGGCTGCGTCGAAAGGACCCGCTGCATACCCGCTGCAGCAAAGCGCCGAAATGCCGCTTCTGCTTCATTGGTATAATCGACCACGCCGGGAATGACCACGGCAGACATGCAGTCCTCCAATAAATACACTTTTTTCGCAAGTTGTGGATTAATTTTTTGGATATCTTCAAGCAAATCTTCTACCGTCCAAGCAACACAATGACTTTTCGCCTGCCCGGCAACTATCACCGCATCATATTCCTCGACCCAATGCAGAAATTTCGAATTATCCTCCCCCAGCTTTTTACCCTTAGCATCGGCTATAATTTCCGGTCGAATCGCCGAATAATGTTCAGTTTGTGGATTCTCACCTTTGATTTCGAAATCTACTTGTTGGTTTCGGGCAATGGTATGAAAGAACAAAGCTTCCTCCAAAGAAGAAACCAGGGCATGGCCAATCCCACCCAACATGGCATGGTATGGCCAGATAGTCAAATCGAATTTCCCTTTTTTCTTCAAAGATTGCACATAATATAACAAGTGCTGCTGACCCTCCTCGGCAGTAATGCCCAGGCTGTCTGCCAGGTTGGGATTGAACTTCCATTTACCTTGAACAATATCTTCGTAAGAGACCTGCGTCATGGGTGCAGGGTGTTTTCCCTGAGCATCGACCAGGTAAATGGCGTGAAAAATTTGCACCGCTTGGTGGGTATCCAGTGTAGTGATGATCTTGGAAATCCGATGAAGATGTCGATAGATGAATTCACATAAACGACGAGTATCTTCCACCGCCCCCATCCCTGATCTTCCCCCAACGAATAATTCAAATTCGGGCAGACAAAATGTGTTTTGGGTATCCACAATTAATAAAGCAATCCTTGAGTCATCCATAGCCGCTGGTTTAA
>JBDKUB010000522.1:0-5361 GCA_039679915.1 Anaerolineaceae bacterium | reverse complement strand
CTTCATTGATAAGATCCTCGACGGATTGCTGCTCTAATAGAACACGGATGTAATCATTTCGCAGTTGCCATACATTAGAAACATAAGGGGAGACTGCGTTCAAATAAATATTGTCCAGCCGATTAACTAGGTTGTTGAGGGCATGATAGAGAATCGTCTTCCAACCAGAATCGGGACTACACTCACAGGTGCCCAACCAGCGCCCGATACCGTGGTGACAGCTCCAAGAAGTCATGGGGCGAATACCTACGACACGCCGGGGCGGGTTATCTTTCAGCCATAACGCAGGAAACGTTAATGTTAATCCGGCATTTTCACCGGCACCGTTAACCAAATGGGCTAAGAAATGCTGCCGTTCGGGTTGGTGATGCCCATATAATTCCCCATCCGATGCGAGCATAATCATTTGAGCTTCCTGGCGTTGCAATTTATGGAGGTTGTAGCTCTGAAGGAATTGCTGCCTTATAAAATCATCGGCGTTCATAGTGAGGGAGGGATTGAAACTTACGCCTCCGCTTAGTCCGGCATGATAGAAAAAAATTATGATATTCCGACCGCCGGGTAATTCCACACGGTATGGCTCGCTGATATCCAAATCGTCACAATCGGCTTGCCAGGGGGCTAAAATAGTAAATTCGATTCCTCGGTCGCAAAGAGCAGAGAGTGTGGCGACATCAACCGCGGTTTCGGGCAGCCACATACCTTGAGGTTTTCTGCCAAAACGAAACTCAAAATCGGCAATCCCCCATGCGATTTGGGTAGCCTTATCCCGATGGGTTGCCAAAGGTAAAATTGTATGATTATACGGATGAGCAATGGCATTTCCTACGCCATATTTCTCTACGTTCGCCCGGTCTTGGTTGACAATGGAGGTCATCGTATCTGGATGAAATTCTGACATCCAATCACAAAGAGTCGGACCGATGTTGAAGCTTATCCGTTGGAAATTACCCAATTGAGCGTTAGGCGCATAACACTCCGCATAAATGCGTTCATTCCAGTTGGGAAATGGGAAAGCCCCCGCTTCGTTAGGAATTTTTTCTTTGTACGGATCTTCACGAGGAGGCTGGTAGAAGTGAGCGTGTATGCAATATTGCTGTAATGTCATAGATATTCAAATAAAATAAAATTTTACCTCAAATATCGATTTTGAATATTAAATAATCGTCTATCGTAATATCGTGTAAAATAATAAAAATTACCCTTATCTTTCGGTATAACAATATGCCAAAAACTAGACTAAAAGTACTTTTTCTGGCAGCCGAGGCGGAGCCCTTTGTCAAAATCGGCGGTCTAGGTGATATAGCCGGTTCGCTGCCCCAGGCATTACGCGCCTTAACCTTCGAAGATCACCCGAAATTTTCGGATATCGATGTACGCCTGGTTATTCCATTTCATGGCGCTATTCAACGTCAGGCATACGCGTTGCGGTTTGAAGAAATCTTAAATATTCCTCATACCAATGGGACTTTACAAGCCGAAATCCTAGCGACCAAAATCAATGGCGTACCGGTATATTTAATTGGCGGCGCTCCTATACCCAAAGATGCACCTGTTTATTCTGGTGACAAATTAGCAGACGGAAACAAATTCATCTTTTTTTCCTTGGCTGCCTTAGAAATGGCAAAGGCGCTGAAATGGCGCCCGGATATTGTTCATGCAAATGACTGGCATACAGCCGTTTCGTTGTATGCTCTAAAAGTTCGAAATAATCCTTTTTATATTAAAACATCTTCGGTGCTGAGCCTGCACAATTTGCCTTTTTTAGGTGAGGGGACAAGTGAAATTCTAGAGCAATATGGCATCCCCCCTCTGGATGTTCCTGAAATGCCACCCTGGGCAAGGCATATGCCATTGCCCCTCGGATTATGGAGTGCCGATAGCATCGTGGCAGTTTCACCTACCTATGCTAAGGAAATCCTGACACCCAAATTCGGTTCAGGATTGGAGACATTCCTAAGAACCCGCCAAGATTCTATTTGCGGTATCCTCAATGGTATCAATATCGATCGATGGAATCCAGCCAGAGATCCGGCTTTAGAGGCTAACTACACCAAAGACACCCTCGAGATCCGCCAGGATAATAAAACCGCCTTGTTGAAAGAATTTGGATTTACCCTCGATCCAAACATTCCTTTATTAGCTATGGTTACCCGTCTCGATAATCAAAAGGGGGTGGATCTGCTGCCAGAAGCATTACAATTACTATCCCAAACACCCTGGCGCTTCATCATTTTAGGGACCGGATTACCCGAACTGGAAGACAATATCCGCCAATTGGAAAACGTATACCCCAGTCGCTTTCGGGCTGCTATTCGATTCGATGACCAGTTGAGCCGGCGCATCTACGCCGGCGCAGATATGCTGCTTATGCCCTCCCGGTACGAACCATGTGGATTGACCCAAATGATAGCCATGCGCTATGGTTGTGTCCCAATAGCTCGTGCTACCGGTGGCCTGGTCGATACAATTTTCGATAATATTGCAGACAAACCAAGTACAGGGTTCCTTTTCAAAGAAGCCGATTCGGCTCAAATGGCTGAAGCTATTCAACGCGCTCTAAGGGCATATGGCGAGAAAGAAAAATGGCGCACCATTCAGAGGAATGGCATGTCGCAAGATTTCTCTTGGGAAAGGTCGGCTAAACAATATGCCGAATTATATTTTTCTCTTTGTGATAGAAAACGTGTAACAGTAATCGCGCCTTAATATCAACTCTAAAGCCTGCGATAATTTATTGAGTATTTAAAGGCTGTATGCATTTCTTTGAAAATCATGTATAGTGTAGATATATTTTTTCGGTGATATTTCCATATTATTTGGATTTATTAAGAACGGAGGATGGATATGCCCCAAAAACTTGATTCTTTGAAATACAAACAAACTATCAATTCCAAACCCGCTGAAATCTATCGAGCTTTTACAACACCTACCGGCCTCAGCGAGTGGTTATGCAACAAAGCTTATATTCAACCGGGTAACAATAGTTCTTTCTATCTTTGGTGGCAAAATGGATACTATGTCTGCGGTGAATATACGCAATGTGAACCAGATATCGAGGTTGGTTTCACTTGGTTCGGAAAAGATGAGCCAGGTCCTTCCACCGTTCGTGTGAATATAAAAGAAAAAGACACCGGCTCTCAATTGACGCTAACCCATTTAGATTTGGGCACTGGAAAAAACTGGAAAAAAACTCGCTCTCAAATCGATAAAGGGTGGCAGGATGCCCTGGATAATCTATCAACGGTCCTTGAAGAAGGGCAGGATAAACGCCAGTCAAACCGCCCCATGATGGGTATCACCGGTGTCGAACCGGTTTCGGAAGAAATCATGAAAAAGTATAACTTACCCAAACCAAAGGGTTTATTACTAAGCGGCGTTATCAATGGTATGGGCGCGCAAAATGCCGGTTTACAAGCGGGTGACGTTTTATTGAAACTCGATAATAAAAAATTAAATCAGGAACAAGATTTGCTTCAACTGATCGGGAAACATAAAGCTGGCGATACCGTTAAAGTCATATTTTTCCGGCAGGGAGAAAAACGAGAAACAGAATTGACCTTTACTGAGAAGCTCCATTACGATATTCCACAAAATCCTGGCGAACTAACCAGCCAAGTAGACGCCATGTATAAACAGCTCACATCCCAGATAGAACTCATGCTAAAAGGTGTGTCTGAAGAAAAAGCGTCCTCTGCTCCTGACCAAGGCGAATGGAATATCAAGCAAGTCCTGGCACATTTGATTTCCTCAGAAAAAGATACCCATTCGTGGATTTGCAGTTTACTCGATGATCGAGATTGCCTTTTTGAATTCCATGAGAATAGAAACTGCCTATTAAATTCAATCATCGCAGTCTGCCCCACTATCAATGGGTTGATTAAAGACCTGAAACGAAACACTTCAGAAACGGTTGCTTACCTCAACAACCTCGATGAAAACTTTGTAGACCACAAACGCAGTTATAATCGTCTTGGTGAATTTTTACTAAGCACGACTTTTCACTACCAGGATCATATAGACCAAATCAAAAAAATTATCGAAAATGATTTACCATAAGCGAAGTATATGAATACACGCGCGGTTATCTTAGCAGGGGGCGCGGGTTCCCGTCTGGGAATCCTTACCACTAAACGCGCAAAACCCGCGGTTCCATTTGGTGGTAAATACCGGATTATTGATTTCCCCTTATCCAATTGCGTCAACTCTGGCATATTCGATGTAATGATCTTGGCTCAATACCGCCCACACTCATTAATCGACCACATTGGCGCAGGGGGTCCGTGGGACTTAAACCGCGATTTTACCGGCGGAGTGCGCATGTATACCCCCTACAAAGGAAGAGGCGGTTCTGATTGGTACATGGGCACTGCAGATGCTGTTCAGCAAAATTTTCGTTTCATCAAGAATAATTCACCCGATATGGTTTTGATCCTCTCTGGGGACCATATCTATTCGATGAATTATGACGTGATGATTACCTTTCACCGCGAGTATCAAGCTGATTTAACCATGGCTACCATATCCGTCCCTCTTTCTGAGGCATCCCGTTTCGGGATCGTGGAAGTGAACAAAGAAAATCGAGTCACATCATTCATCGAGAAACCTCCTAAGCCTCCGTCAAATTTGATCAACATGGGTGTGTATTTATTCAACACATCGTTTTTGGATCAAGTGTTGTGGGAAGATCATCAAAAACCTAACTCAACGCACGATTTTGGTAAAGATATTTTGCCCAGTCTTATCCAAAGTGATGCGAAGGTGTTTGCCTATCCTTACACCGGCTATTGGGTCGATGTTGGCACCATAGAATCATATTGGAAAGCCCACATGGATTTACTGATCGAGAAGCCCTCGATTCATCTCAATGATCGTTCCTGGATTGTTCACACCCGCACCGAAGAACGGCCTCCAGCCCGTATTTCGAGTGGGGCAGTGCTGGTGGATAGCATGATTACGGATGGATGTGAAATCGCTGCCAATACCCTTGTGGAGCGCAGCATTCTCTCGCCTGGAGTGAAGGTGGATACAGGTGCGGAAATTCGTGAATCAATTATATTAACAGATGCCCACATCGAGTCAGGCGCGGTAATCGAACGGGCAGTCATTGATAAAAAAGTCATCATAGGGAAAAATGCGCGTGTAGGTGGAATGCAGATGGGGGAAAAGCCGGTAATCACTACGATTGGCAAAAACAGCCAAATACCCGAGCAGAGTATCATTATGCCCGGCGCTACCATCGATACCGATGTTATCATCTCGGATTTTCCATCTAAAACAGTTCGCTCAGATGAATACATAAAAACCAAGCGGCAACCCTATGAATTTTAAACGACAAGGTGGCATTCTTCTTCATCCCAC
>JBDKUB010000510.1:0-6395 GCA_039679915.1 Anaerolineaceae bacterium | reverse complement strand
GACCAACACACCGGCTGGTCTAACCGCTTGCCTGGCAATGAGAAACCCCTGTGCGGAACCGCTGGCATCGATAACCACGTCCATTTCCCCCGGGGGAATGTCCGATTCATCGCTGACTTCGATTCCCCTCTTCGCTAATAACGCTTTCTGGCTGGCATGACGGGTGACAACCCAAAATTCACATGAACATATCGCCAGGGTTTGGGCAATCAATTGCCCCAGTCTGCCTGCTCCAACCAGCAACACTTTATCGGTGGGTTTTATATGGACTTGCTGCTGAATTTCCAACGCGGCAGCTAATGGCTCGGTAAACACAGCCATTTCATCGGCTACCATCCGGGGAACTTCATGTAAATTGGTATACGGTAAAGTGCAGAAATCGGCAAAAACACCATTTCGTTGATTAATTCACAAAACTTTTCGTTGCCTGCAATGTGTCCGCCTTCCGTTCAAGCATTCATCACATGTTCCGCAACTGATATTGATCTCCCCGACAACCCGCTTACCGATCAATTCTGGTTGATCCGCGCATTCGATAACCTCGCCTACGAATTCATGCCCGGGAATGCCGCTGAAAGGATAATAACCCTTCACCATCTCCAAATCAGTGGCGCAAATCCCTGCTAATCGTACTTTAACCAGAGCTTCCCCCTCACCGGGTACAGGCAGCGGCAAATCGTCATCGAAGGATAATTGTTGGTTTTCGAGCCATAATCCTCTCATGAAACTCAATCTCCTTAATTGGTTCAGCGGGCACCCCGCCGTCCAAATTGACGGGCTAATAAATCCACCGATAAATGGATCATGGTTGGCCTACCATGGGGACAGGTACGCGGCGATTCGCAGGCTTCCAAATCTGCAATCAATTTGTGCTGCTCCTCAGATGAAAGGCTTTGTCCGGCTTTTATAGCAGCTCGCTTACATACCCGCGCAATTATCTTGGCTTCCATCTCATTCGCAAGCGGGCTTTCGTCTTCTTCGAAATCTTCGACCAAAACATGTAAAGCAGCCACTGGATCTAATTCTGATAAAAGATGTGGAATTGAACGAACCAAATATGTGTTCAAGCCAAAAGGTTCGACTTGAAAACCGAGATGATTGATTAACTCTAATTGTCCTTGTAATAAGCGAGCTTGAGGTGGGGTAAGCTGAACAGAAACCGGCTCCATTAGAATTTGCCCGGATAACCCCTGCTGTTTTTGTTTTAAAAACTGCTCGAACAGAACTCGCTCATGGGCAGCATGTTGATCGATCAAATATAGACCATCCGGTCCTTCAGCGACCAGGTATGTATTGGCAACCTGCCCAATCAACCGTAACAAGCCGGGCTTATTTAGAACCGGAACTCCTTGGTCCTTCGAGTTGCCTTGCGCCAGCTCAGTTTCTTGCGGAATCTTATCCTCAATTCTCTCGATCGATCCCAAATTCATATCAATGGGTTCCCAAGTTTTGGATGTCCAAATGTTCGTCGATTGCAGCTCAGGGACCGGGGTATACGCCAATAATGCCCGCCGTACGGCACTGCGGACAGCCGTAAATATTCGATCTGGGTTACGAAATCTCACTTCAGCTTTCGTGGGATGGACATTGACATCCACATCTTCAGCAGGCAGCTCTAAAAAGAGAAATGCCAGGGGATATCGACCTACCATCAAAAAATTATGATATGCCTGGATCAATGCCGTTGTAATAGACAAATCTTGGATTGGTCTGCCATTGACATAGAATAGAATTTCTTTGCGATTAGAGCGGGTGAGGGAAATTGGGCTGATGTAACCTTTAATGGCACAATCTTTATCATCCGAAATTACCTCGAGCATTTGCCGGGCGATCTCCACCCCATATAAAAACCCTAACACTTCCCGTCTATCCCCATTTCCGCTGGTTTGCAGTCCTAGCCGGCCATCTTGCATCAGTTGAAATCGAACGTTGGGGTAGGCTAAAGCATAGCGGGTGGTCAACGCATCGATTAATCGCTTTTCGGTATTTGGCTGTTTTAAAAATTTCAACCGAGCCGGTACATTAAAGAAAAGATTTCTAACACTCACGATTGAGCCTACTGGCATGGCATCGGGTTTTGTAAAACCCAATTGCCCACCTTCAACTTGTAAACTCATCCCAAAGTCAGCCTGAGCCTGCCTTGAGGAAATCTTCAATTGGGATACCGAGCCAATAGATGGAAGTGCCTCACCCCGAAACCCGAGGGTCGTGATGCGGAATAAATCTTCAGCCGTTCGCAATTTACTGGTAGCATGTCTGGCTACAGCAAAATTAAGCTCCTCGGCAGGAATTCCCTCTCCGTCATCGACCACTTCGATTAATTTCTGTCCGGCAGATTCGATCTTGATCGATATGCGCTGCGCACCAGCATCCAGTGAATTTTCAATCAATTCCTTCACCACCGATGCCGGCCGTTCCACAACTTCCCCGGCAGCAATTTGCGACGCCACGTCCTTAGAAAGGATGATTATGCTCATAAACTACTATTTTCCCATTAAGTATGCCCCCATTATAATGCTTCACCCGGTTGAACCAGGCTATTAAACATAGTACATCTTTTACCATTTATATTAATTACTGAGGGTGTTGAAAAAGATTAAGCCACAATGTGCAACGCACCTTTGAGGTGCGTTGCACATGACTAATTAGCTTCACCCTTACCCAACCTCCTCCATAAATCAAGGACAGATTTTTGGTGTATGAGTTAAAATATTGCTGATTTCAACACTTTCTAACTACTTATATTTTCGCTTCAACTCAGTTATACTTTCGGTTATGAAAATCGAAACCCTCTTCATCGATCTTGATGATACTTTATACGACCGAAGCAACGGCTTATGGGAAGCTATCCGAGGCAGAATGAGCCGCTACATGCACGAATGTGTTGGATTACCTGAACAGGAAGTTCCGCAAATCCGCCGGCACTATTTCGAAACCTATGGCACGACATTGAGGGGGTTGCAAATTCACCACCACGTCGATGCCGATGAATACCTGACTTATGTCCATGACCTGCCTATAAGGGAATATGTCTCTCCCGATCCACAATTGAAAATTCTCCTTGCAGAAATTTCTCAACCCAAATGGATCTTAACCAACGCCAGCTCAGAGCACGCCCAACGTGTATTGGATACTTTGGGAGTAGCGGAATCATTTTCAGGGATTATCGACATTCGCGCCATGGACTTTCACTGTAAACCCGAACCTGAAGCTTATCAGATTGCGATGAAAATCGCATCACAATCCGATCCTACCCGTTGTCTTTATCTGGATGATTCTCCGCTAAATCTTACTACAGCAAAAGCAATGGGGATGACAACGATATTAATTGGCAATGTTCCATCTTCTCCTTCAGCGGATTTGGTGATACCCCATATTCATGACCTCAAGGAAGCCTTCCCTGAATTGTGGAATCACTGCAAGGGAAATAGCGAGAAAATCGATGGATAAGCGTTCTGCTATGGACGAAGCTGTTGCCAGGGTAAGTTCCGGAAGCACGCTTGCGATTGGCGGCGTGTTGCTTTATCGCAAACCGGTCAAATTCATTCGTGAATTGCTCAGGCATTATTACCAGACCGGACAACCCAACGATATCACCTTGCTATCGTTCACTGCCGGCATTGAATGCGATTGGCTGGTAGGCGCTGGAATGGTCAGCCGAATCCGCACTTGCTATTTTGGGTTGGAAATATTCGGGTTGGCGCCGATGTTCACTTACTATGCCAACAATGGATTGATCGAAATCATCGAAGAAACTGAAGCCAGCCTGGCATATGGCTTGCGGGCACAAATGGCGAGTGTCGGCTTCATGCCAGGCAGAGGTTGGATTGGAACAGATTTACCGGCACTACGCCCGGATATCAAAACCATCAACGATCCCTATAGCGGTGAAGAATTGCTGGCATTCCCCGCCATAAAACCCGATGTTGCCGTGATCCACGCCCTGCGGGCAGATAAGGAGGGAAATGTTCAAATAGGCGCCAATAAAGGGGTCGACGAAGATTTAGCCGTTGCTGCGAATTTTGTTATTGCTACCGCAGAAGAAGTCGATGAGGCGTTGAACAAAGCGGATATCGTTTGCCCTTTCATTGATAAAGTAATAGCGGTGCCTGGTGGCGCCCAACCCACCTCCTGCCATCCTTTATATCCTTTAGATGGAAAATTCATATTGAATTACGTGGAACAAGTCACTACTCCCGAATCATTTACGGCTTTTATCGGTGAATATCTCAATTCGAACCCATGATTTTAGTCATTATTTTTCAAAATATTTATAATTTTCTTACCTTCGTATGGTAATCTATCCTTGAAATGGAGTATTGAATGAAACCTAGTTTTACTCGGATTGCGCTTTTCATTGCCCTATCAATTATTATTCTCACTGCTGCTTGCTCATTAGGATTTATTGCCGGGCAATCATATACTGGCTTTTCGACCAATCCCTTAACGCTCCTCTTAGGAAAAGAGAGTGTTTTATCTGCAGAACATCAACAATCGGGTGGGGCGAGCGATCTGAAGGACCTGTTTGCCCCCTTTTGGCAAGCTTGGAACATCGTTCATAATGATTTTATAAATCAACCGGTTGACGATGTCGCTCTGATGCGAGGTGCGATTCGGGGCATGATGGAAGGATTACAAGACCAGCATTCATCCTATATAGATCCCGAACAATTAGCTGCTTTTACCACCCAAATGGAAGGCGAACAATACGAGGGAATCGGGGCATGGGTTGACCCCACCGGTGATTACCTCACCATAATCAGTCCTATGATAGGTTCACCGGCAGAAAAAGCCGGCTTAAAACCTGGGGATAAGGTTATTGCCATTGACGGTGAAGATATGACCGGCATCGACGGTGAGCTTGTCCGCCAACGCGTCATTGGGAAAAAAGGCACTACGGTTCACCTGACCATTATGCGGCCTGGTGTAGATACGCCTCTTGAATTCGATATTATCCGAGAGAGCATTACCTCATCCAATGTAATGAGTAGGATGTTGGATGGTAATGTGGCTTATGTGCGGTTGTTGGCATTTGGCGATGAAAAAACAACCTCTGATTTCCATAAGGCATTGGAAAACCTTCTCTCTGAGAATCCAGAAGGGCTAATCCTTGACCTTAGATATAACGGCGGCGGTTTATTGAATTCAGCGGTGGATATTGCCTCCGAGTTCATCAGTGAAGGGGTGATTGTCTATGAGCAATACGGCGATGGAAAACGATTGACCTATGAAGCAAAACCCGGTGGAATAGCCACAGAGATACCGCTGGTCGTCTTGATTAACGAAGGCAGTGCTTCTGCCTCGGAAATCGTTGCCGGTGCTATTCAAGATACAGGCAGAGGCAAAATCGTTGGAGTGAAATCCTATGGAAAAGGTTCCGTCCAAAAATGGACAAATTTGATAAATGACCAGGGTGCAGTGCGTGTGACGATAGCTAGTTGGTTGACCCCTAACGAGCGGTCGATCAACGAGATTGGCATCTCACCCGATGTGGTAGTTGAAATTACAGAAGAGGATGTGAATGCTGGAAAAGATCCTCAATTAGATAAAGCTATTCAAATATTACTCGCGAAATGATGGATGAGTGAGATTTTTAGGAGATAGTTATGTTTTACTTGAACCCATATTACATGATTTTTATGGCGCCTGCCTTTCTTTTAATGGTAATTGTGCAGTGGTATGTCAATTCTGCATATAAAAAATGGAGCAAGGTCCCTGCTCGCAGCCGTATGAGTGGATCACAGGCAGCAGAGCATTTGATCCGCACAGGTGGGTTATACGATGTCAGGATCCAACAAATCCAAGGAAACCTGACAGATCATTACGACCCTCAAAAGAATGTGCTCAGGTTATCACCCGGTGTCTATCAAAGCAGTTCGGTAGCTGCTCTGGCTATATCAGCCCACGAGTTAGGGCACGCACTACAGAAAAAGGATAATTATTTCCCATTGAAATTGCGTTCAGCGATGGTACCGGCTGTAAATATCGGTTCCTATCTGGGTTGGATTTTGCTCATCATTGGATTGATCTTGCAATCTCAGGATGTAGCATGGCTAGGGGTGATGATTTTCTCGGTCGGCGCCTTATTTGCTTTAGCGACTCTTCCCGTAGAATTGAATGCATCTGCTAGAGCAAAACGGCTGCTGGTGGAATCGGGATTGATCGTTGGCGACGATGCAATGAAAGGCGTCAATCATGTATTGAATGCCGCCGCTCTCACCTATGTTGCCGCCTTGATAACAGCAGTGATGCAGTTACTCTACTATGCTTCCATGGTATTTAGTATGGGAGGCAGAAGAAGAGATTAACCATGCAATCATCAAAATCGAATTCATAAGCTGGGATATCGAGGTTTTTTTATGTCGTGGAAAAGGTTTTTATATGTTGCAATCGTC
>JBDKUB010000582.1:0-3624 GCA_039679915.1 Anaerolineaceae bacterium | reverse complement strand
ATCTTTATTAGAAAGTCAGGGTTTCGTAGTGGTTAGGGCTACCATCGATCCTAAGGCGGGCAGGGCAGCCGTGCGTTCGTTTGTCGTTGAGGCGGGTAATCCCGGCGCAAAGGTAACCAAACTCGAGCATAAAATGGGTATTCGCGCCTCGGATACGGCGTCTATCGTTTTGCAAGATTGCCGGGTGCCATTCGATGCGATGTTAGGCAGCCCAGAAGTCGTTACCTCAACCACCAAGGGATACAAAGGTGCGATGGCAACTTTCGATGCCACCCGACCACTGGTCGCGGCAACGGGTATTGGTGTTGCCCGTGCCAGCCTCGACTTGCTTAAAGAGATTTTGGCAGAGCAAGGTGTAGTCGTCCGGTATGGTTTACCCCGCCAAAAATTGACTAACATTGAACGAGAAATCATCGATATGGAAGTTATGCTGCGCTCGGCTTGGTTATTGATACTGAAGGCTGTCTGGATGGCGGATAACCGGAAGCATAACCCTATGGAAGCCTCGATGAGTAAAGTGCGTGCAGGAGATGTGGTAACCAAAATCACCCAAAAAGCGGTGGAGATCATGGGACCTTTGGGATACACTCGAGATCTTTTATTGGAAAAGTGGTTCCGCGATGCGAAAATCACGGATATCTACGAAGGCACTGGCCAGATCAATCGTTTGATCGTGGCTCGCAATATCTTGAACTACAGCGGGAGTGAGTTGCGGTGACCATTCCCATTTGCCAGGACGTATAGGATTCTCCACCTATACGTCCTGGGTAAATTGAATTTATAGATTCCGGATGAATTTGTGTCTTTGTAACCAATGGTTTTTTTGAATGAAAGTAAAATTATGTAAGTCGTATTCGACAAAAAACTCAAAAAGGAGCAATTAATATCATGAAGAAATCCTCCCTTCACATCGCTGCTTGTTTGATTGCCTTGATCATATTCGGTGCCGCATGTCAAAAAACACAACAACCCGTTACATCGGAGGCACCGGATGCGGCTTACACAGCCTCCATTCAAACCATAGTTGCAGGTTTGACACAATCTGCGCCTACCCTGACTAATTTACAAGCGCCGGCCGGCGTCGATATGACTCAAGCGCCAACGGTCGAACTCCCCGTTCCCAGTGAATTTGTTTCCACCGATACCCCTTTACCCACTGTAACCCCTCAACCTTCAGCGACCTTAGATTATACATCCACGCCTTTCCCGACCGATACACCCGAACCTAGCGCAACACTAGAGCCAACGGAAACGGCAACAGAAACACCTGCACCAAAGCTGGTTTATCAAGACAATTTTTCCAGTAAGGCAGGCTGGACAAAGGAAATCAAGGATAATTATGGGTTTGAATTTACTGGAGGTGGCTATCAAATTTTTGTCAATATTAAAGATGTCCCAATATGGAGTGTGCGTTCTAACCCATATCAAGATGTACAACTGGAAGTGGACGCCCTTGATATCGATAATGGGAATGGAGGATATTGGGGATTAGTCTGTCGCCACACTGGCGGTGCAAATTTTTACGCCTTTGTCATAGGCAGTGATGGATTTTTCGGCATAGCGAAAAAAGGCGGTGGATCATTCACATTCCTCAAACAAGGCGGGGCTCCGATAGAGGCGAATATCAGCAGCGACGATGTCAACCATATCCGGGCAGACTGTATTGGAAATACGCTTTCGCTGTATGCAAATGGCGTGTTGCTGGCTGAAGTTCAGGATAAAGAATATTTGAAAGGAGATGTCGGGATGGTTGTTGGATCACGTCAGAAGGGAAAAGTAACCGTGCTGTTCGACAACTTTATGGTTTATTCACCGAATGAATAATCGATTTATTATAGGGAAGGAGGCAACAACATGAGCTACAAGGTCCATCAAGCGGTGGTTCTTGGAGCAGGAACCATGGGTGCTGCGATTGCTGCCCATCTGGCTAATGCTGGAATACCGGTCACCTTGCTGGATATTATTCCGAATAAGCTAACCCCTGAGGAGGTAGCCAAGGGTTTGTCTTTGGACGATGCGCAGGTGAGGAACCGCATTGTCAGACAAGGTTATGACCGGGCGGTTAAAGCTAAGCCGGCAAATTTCTTTACACCAGACCATACAGCTTTGATCAAGATTGGGAATATGGAAGATGACATCGGTGCGGTCGCCAAAGCCGATTGGGTCATCGAAGCGGTGGTCGAAAATTTAAAGATAAAACAAGCGGTGATGCAGCGGGTCGATGAACTGCGGGCACCTCATACCATTGTCAGCACCAACACCTCTGGTATCCCCATCGCATCGATAGCTCAGGGATTATCGGAGGGCTTTCGTCGACATTTTTTGGGAACGCACTTTTTCAATCCCCCCCGCTATCTGAAGCTCCTCGAGATGATCCCGACCGTTGAGACATTACCGGAGGTCGTGGAATTCATGAGGCATTTCTGTGAATATCGCTTAGGGAAAGGGGTTGTGCAAGCCAAAGATACACCGAATTTTATTGCCAACCGGTTAGCTTTTGTATCGGGGGCGTATGCATTGGATTTCATCCTCGAGAATGGCTATACAGTCGAAGAGGTGGATGCAATCACCGGACCGATAATCGGCAATCCGAAGACAGCAACTTTTCGATTGATCGATCTGGTAGGTATCGATGTGTGGGAGGATGTTGGTAAAAACCTGGCTCTTGCTATACCTGATGATAAACACGCTTTGCAATACCTCAATTCGGAACGCGTTAATCGATTGATCCATTCCCTGGTAGAACGCGGTTGGTTGGGTAATAAATCAAAACAGGGATTTTATAAAGAAGTGAAAACGGCTGCAGGCGGTAAGGAATTTTGGTCGCTCGATTTGAATACCCTGGAATATCAAACCCCTCAAAAAGTTCGCTTCGAATCGATTGGCAAGGTAAAAGATATCGAAAAATTGAGTGAGCGTTTATCCAAACTCATGACATATGACGATCGAGCTGGGAAATTGGTGCGTGCTATGATTTATCAAAGCCTGTCCTATGCATCAGAGCGCATACCGGAAATCGCCAATACTCCCAAGCCAATCGACGATGCCATGTGTTGGGGTTTTAGTCGAGAGGCAGGTCCTTTTGAGATTTGGGATATGCTGGGTGTGGCTGAGACGGCTAAAGAGATCCAGGCGGCAGGTTTTCCGATCGCCGCCTGGGTAGATGAGATGCTGGCAAAAGGGATCACTTCATTCTATCAATACCAGGCGGAAGTTAAAATCGGCGTATACAATCCGAGCCAGGGGGGATATGAACCCATTGTTCGCTCGCCGATGAATATCGTTCTAAAGGATGAAAAACTAGCCGGTAAGATCATCATACAAAATCCAGGAGCTACCCTGATCGATCTTGGAGACGGTGTAGCTTGTGTAGAATTCCATACCAAGATGAATGTATTAGATGAAGACATCTTCAATATCATCCTAGAGACTATGGATCGGGCTGAAACAGATTTCGAGGGATTGGTCATCGGCAACGATGCGGAAAACTTTAGTGCGGGTGCCAATTTATTCATGATCGTGATGGCTGCTCAAAATGGCATGTGGGATATGCTGAGCGCTTCTGTGAAAAAGATGCAAGATATGAACATGCGCATGCGCTATTTTCCCAGACCGATCGTAGTT
>JBDKUB010000306.1:0-2817 GCA_039679915.1 Anaerolineaceae bacterium | reverse complement strand
GCTGGCTCTTTGGGAATTCCTGGAATAACAATAGGCGATGATGTATCATTGTCGGATGAACTGCCACCACCCGAATCGATTCCGGCATCGACCACTTTAGCAGCCCCTCCGCCAAAGGCTGCTTTTAGACTTTCAGCCAATTGTTTATATTTCATAACATCCACCTGTCCCATGGAATACAAGACCACAAATAGCACCATGAGGAGGGTGATGAAGTCCGAATAGCTAATCAACCAACGATCTGAACCGCCGCCACCGTGTCCGCTCATGCTTCAGCCTTCACTTTCTGAGGAGCGCTTTTAGCCGGCGCTTCTTTGCCTTCTTTTGCTCTTTCCTTGGGCGGCAAGAAAGCATACAGTTTTTCTTTGATGATGCGAGGGTTTTCACCGGCTTGAAGCGATAAAATGCCTTCCAACAACATGCGCCGAAACCCTACTTCTTCTTCGCTGTTGTAGCGCAGTTTTCCTGCAATGGGCAGCCAGATAAGGTTTGCTGAAAGAATTCCCCACAATGTTGCTAGGAATGCTGCAGAGATTGATTCGCCTAAAGTACCGGGATCATCCAATTTTTGCAGCACGCTGATCAATCCCATCACGGTACCAATAATCCCCATGGTAGGTCCATAACCGCCAGTTGCTGTGAAGAAATTGATTCCCTGGGCATGGCGTTCTTCCATATGGTGGATTTCAATTTCCATGATTGCGCGGACCTGTGAAGGATCCACCCCATCTACCACCATCATCACGCCTTTACGTAAAAATTCATTGGGGATTTTTTTGCTTTCTTCTTCTAATGCCAAAAGCCCCTCACGGCGGGCTTTATCGGCTAATTTCGATAGCAATTCGATGGTCTCAATTGGCGATTCTTTCTCTTTTTTCCCCATTATCGCCAGCATGAGCCATTTGGGAATTAATCCCAGAGATTTCATGGGATAAGAAATAATCGTAGCTAGCAAAGCGCCACCAATGGTCAAGAGCAGCGCCTGAGGTTGGGCAAACAACTCCGCTGGCGAACCGCCATCGACAATCATGACGACGAATACGATGGCTAATCCGCCAATAAGGCCGATAATGGTTGCTAAATCCATTCTCAATCTCCAGAAATAATTTCTAATTGCGGGTTATGCACAAGGCGTTGATAGGCAATGATTTTATTAATTACTTCTTGAGGTTTTTCTTTTATAACAATTTTTACATTATTTGTAAGCGTGATCACTGTATCGGGAGTACTTTCGACTGTTTGGATTAGGTCGGCATTCAAGTAGACGGTTGAGCCGTTGAAACGGGTGATACTGATCATAAATAAATAATCCTGTTGTGCATCCGGCAATTAAAAATAATTAAAGTGGATATTTATACCGGTTAGAATTTAACACATTGGATATTAGAAGTGCATAAATTGGGTGTGAAGGGTTGGTAAAGAATTCCTAAAATAAAATAAGGCACTTAAGAGACAGGCAAAATGACGGTAAATTTCGTCCCTACATTGATTTGACTGTCTACCAGGATATGTCCCCCATGTTGTTTGATGACGCGGTGGCACAAAGATAGTCCCAGGCCGGTGCCCCGCCCAGGCGCTTTGGTGGTAAAGAAAGGTTCGAAAATTCGGTTCAAACGATCAGGAGGGATGCCTTTACCGTTGTCCGAAACGATGACGCGAATTTCATTGCCATTGAAGGTGCTAGAGACATGAATTTCGTTAGCATTATTATCCAATGCATCCATGGCATTGGTCAATAGGTTTAGCCAGACGCCTTGCAGGTGATCGGGGCTGCCAGTAATGGTAGGTAGGTTTTCGTCAGGCTCGAATACTAAATTGATCGAACGCGCCATAAATTCATGGTTCAACAAAGCTAGCGCATTGCGGATGGTTTTGTTCACATCGGTGGGTTCAAAAACATATTGTTCTTTGCGTGCCAAATCCAGCAAATTGCGCACGACTTGGGCTGCCCGGTAGCCGGCTTTGGCTATAAGATCGACCAGCTCGCGTTTATCATCTTGTGGATCGATATCGCGTTGAAGCAATTGTGTATTAGCAATGATAGCAGTCAATGGATTGTTGATTTCATGAGCCAACCCGGCTGCTAATTGCCCCACCGCGGCTAATTTTTCCGATTGGGAAATCGCAGCTTCGAGACGACGCTTCTCGGTGACATCTTGCTCTAATACGATGGCTTGGACTACCTGGTTAGCATCATCATAAATCGGGTAGGTACTGATTTCCCATTCTTCTGGGTCGCCTTCCGATTGCCATAGTCTTTTTGTGCGGGTTGTGTTGTTTCCATTGAACAGTGATTCGATAACTTTACAATCGGGACAAATATTTTCGCTATCATACAGTCCCTCATAGCATCGACGCCCGACCAATACATTAGGTAGCTGATTTTGCCTGAGAGCCCGGTCCTTGTTTATAGCAACCAAGTTATATTTTCGGTCGATGATATAGATGGAAGTCGGGATACTATCAAAGAGAGCCCGCAGAATATTTCGCGAACGGAGAAGCTGCCATTGGTTCACTTCCAAATCAGCGTTGACGACTTTTAGATTTTGCACCTGGCGCGATAGGGAAAGGTTTTGCGAAATGGCTCCCGCTACGCCTGCTAAAATTTCTTGCTCTGGCGAGGTAAATCCTCCTGAACGTTTGTTGAAAACCGCTAAAATCCCCAATCTTTGGTCTTGATATACCAAGGGTGTGGCAATCATCGAATGAATAGGGTAATCAGGTAAGTTCAGCCATTCAATAGGTTTATCACCCCCAGTGATATTTTTAAGGCAAGCTGTACTCGAGCTAAGATAATTTTTAAACTTATCATTTTGC
>JBDKUB010000195.1:0-2277 GCA_039679915.1 Anaerolineaceae bacterium | reverse complement strand
GGATTGCCAATGATAGGTAAATCAATGAATTGCGAACCATACGAAGAAGCTTTATTGTTTTATGTTCAAAATCTTTCCGTTCAATTGAATAGGCTAAATCGTCACTTAAAGAATCATCAGGTCTTTGAATTAACATTTCGTGAATTTTCAAGTATTTGTGCTCGAGATGATTACGAATAATGTATAAATCCTGAGCTTCTGGCTCAAGACTTTCCTGGAACCCCTCATCACCATTTTTATCGAATAAATCTTTGCTTAACCAATAAAGCCCTCGTAAAGGAGGATTTTTTCTTTCTTTTACGCTGTCTACGATTTCTTTTTGTTTCTTAAACCAAATAGATTTGAAATAAACGTTATTTGAGTCCTTGCCTATGCCAAAATACTCATTAATGAAAAAAGCGATTTTATCGAATAATGAGTATGCCATTCTGAATGCAATTTTGACCTTTTCGATTGACAAGCCATAACTTGGATAATCCAGTGTATTAAACAAAACTACCTTGCGGTCGGAAAAATGAAGGGAGTAGTGCATAATTCCTTCATAACATAAAAATCGAGCTGAAACATATTCCTGTTTCATTTGGTTATAAATACCCTGATAACGCGGTCCAACATTTATTGGTGTAACCATACTTGGAAGTATCAAACTATCCTGTGCAGCTATAGGAAAAGTTCCCAAGTCATTTAGGGGGTTTAAGAACAATCTATTTTGTAGACACCAGTTCCTAAAATACTTCTCTGCTTGGGACCGCCCTAGAGAGCTTGGTTTATTCAAATATTTAGATTCTTTGGGTCCTATGATTACCTCATCTGCATACGATAGATATTTTTGGAATGTTTTTAATGGAGTTGAATACTCTGGAATATTTGGCAGAGTGTTTATTGCCTTCAGTAATTTTATACGAGCATATCGAATAAAAGCACCCTGATGATTTTTGTTATATATAAATGTCGAATAATTTATATAACCCATGCCTGCATTTCCTAAAGTCATTCCAAAATCAGGGTCAATTTTTAAGGATTGATTCCAATAATCGATAGCTTCAATAAACCTACCTAAAGTATCAAATGTATTCGCTAGGTTCGTAAAAACGTTACATCTGTAAATCTTATTCAAACTACAAAGACCCTCTTCCTTAATTGACAGCCGTAAATATCGAACAACCTTCTGCAACTCGACAGGTTCAAATTCCCAAGTTTTTATGTTAGCAGGATTGGATTTACGAGCTATTTCATATTTATTACTCCAGGCATTCGCTGCAAAGTAATAAAAAATCGCTCTTTGTTCTGAAGTGAATTTTTGATTGTCTATTGAATCAATAATTCTTATCGCTTTATCTAGTCCATCAATTTCGTGAAGGTCAAAAGATAAATCAATCAATTGTCCCAAGAAAGATAATAAATCTGTGGAAGACATTTCAGGAAAATTATCCACACTCATTAATCTTTGAAAATTCAATGCATCATTTTCATTTTTCAAGATATCCCCACTTCCTTACTTTCGATAAATATATTTTGTTTACAGCATCGGCTTTTCATTATATCGCTTTTGCTGTCCAGGATAATGTCTCATATCGTGGTGTAAAAAGCAATTGACAAAAGAGTCATCGTGTGGTTTCTTGAAGGTCTCATACACCAATTCAAGAAAGGGAACACACGATGACCACAGCAACTATAGCATTTCAAGAGTACCTGCGCAAGCTGGGACTGGACCAGGACAAGGATTTTCTGCAAGAGAGTGTACGCGTCATGAGCCAGATGGTGATGGAACTGGAAGTACAGGCCCAAACGGGAGCGGCCAAACATGAGCGCACGGTGGAACGCAAGACCCAGCGCAACGGCTACCGAGGGCGGGTTTGGGAGACGCGGGTAGGGGAGATTCCCCTACGTATCCCCAAATTGCGCACCGGCAGCTACTTCCCGAGCCTCCTGGAACCCCGGCGTCGCGCCGAACAAGCCTTGCTGGCGGTAGTGCAACAGGCTTATGTGGAAGGTGTGAGCACGCGCAAAGTAGATGAGTTGCTGCAGGCCATGGGGCTGCCGGGATCGACAAATCGACCGTCTCGCGCATCTGCAAATCGCTCGACGATGTGGTAGTTGAGTTTCGCAACCGACCCTTGACGGGGCGCTACCCCTATGTCTGGCTGGATGCTACCTATCTCAAAGTGCGCCAGAACCACCGGATTGTCAGCCTGGCCCTGGTGATTGCCATCGGGGTGAACGAGGTGGGGGAACGAGAAGTGCTTGGCTTTTCCCTGGGTGCCAGCGAAACAGAGG
>JBDKUB010000433.1:0-3693 GCA_039679915.1 Anaerolineaceae bacterium | reverse complement strand
AATTGATACGAGTATTAGCGGCATTTTCCGAATTCGGCCTGCTCCTTTAGGATATTCATATTTGGATTTATTCAAGGACGATTTGAAAGAAACCAGCATACCGCCTACTGAGGTGTATTTCGAGAATGTAGATACTCTTTCGACTTCGAATAATGATTTGTCTAAAGAGATCAGTATCCAGGTTTGGGAAAACTACCCGTTTGTTACTTCAGATCAAGCCCAGAGCATCGGGGTCATGGTATATAGCCATAACCAGCCAATGGTCAATGTAATGCCTGAATTGATGATTATTATGCCGGATGGCAGTCAAAAAGAATACTTTTTCCCGGCAACCGACCAAAATGGTAAATCCCAAATTCAGCTCGAACCGACGGGCGCGCCTAACGGTAGCTTGATTCCGTATCAAGTCTGTGTATCAAAGACGCTGCAAGAAAAATTTTGTGTGCAGGATAATTTCTTGATCTGGAATAATCCTTAGAAGATCATCCTTGCGGGGGATAGTTTCGATATTCAGTGGGTATGTGATTAAGATCGATAATCGGTTCATCGCAAAAAGTCATGCCATGTTCGATAACATTGCGCAGCTCGCGGATGTTGCCGGGCCAATTATGTACCATTAATGCATCGATTACCCTGGGTGAGACATCGGTGATGTTCAATCCCATTTTGATATTGAAATGATGGATGAAATGACCTACCAAATCGGGGATATCTTCTTTATGCTCGCGCAATGGAGGAACATCCAGATTTACCACTTTCAACCGGTAATATAAGTCTTCTCTGAAACGACCCTCTTCGATGAGTTTCAATAAGGGGCGATTGGATGCGGCGATAATTTGAACATCCACATTTATCATATTGGTGCCACCTACCCGGCGAAAAGCCTTTTCTTCCAAAGCCCGCAGTAATTTCGCCTGCATATCGATGGGCATGGAAGAAATTTCATCCAGGAAAAGGATGCTGCCATCCGCAACTTCCATTAATCCATGTTTCCGTTTATCAGCCCCGGTGAAAGCACCGGCTTCATAACCGAACAGCTCCGATTCCAATACGGTGCTTTGAATGGCAGCGCAGTTTTCTGCCACCATTGGCTTTTGTGATCTTGGCCCCATTTTATGGATTGCTCTTGCCAATACATCTTTGCCGGTGCCGGTTTCGCCCGTAATTAGGACCGAAACGCTGGCATTTGCCACGCGCTGGGCATACTCATAGAGGTTCTTCATCTTCTCGCTGTTGCCAATGATATAGTCTAAATCCTGGTGCTGTGATTGACGGAAATGGGCTAGTTCTCGGCGCATCGAAACAATCTCACCGGCGCGCTGAATGGTCTCGGCTAATTGAGTCAGGGAAATGGGTTTTTCAAGGAAATCGAATGCACCATTCTTCATGGCATCCACCGCCATTTTGATATCACCATTACCGGTAATCATGATCACCGGCGGACGGAAAGAAAGATTCCCAATTTCTTCGAGCAGGGTAAGACCGTTGCCATCTGGCAAAATAACGTCTAAGACGATAATATCTGCTTTTCCCTGGCGGATATAATCCCGCGCTTCGCTGGCGGTAGAGGCAGAGAAAACTTCATGCCCTTGATTGGCTAAGAAAGTGCCGGTGAATATTCGGGCATTCTCTTCGTCATCCACAATTAATACGGTATATTTCATTAAAACCTCGAAAAATCTGTTTTGTTTGAATTAAGGTGCCAGGGGGAGCTGGACATGGAAGACCGTACAACCCGGATAACTCGATGCAAATATCAATCCTTTATGGGAAGTTATGATATGTTTGCAGATGGCTAATCCTAAGCCGGTCCCGCCCGGCTTCGTGGAATAGAAGGGTTGGAATATATGCTCCAATTTTTCTTTGGGGATACCCGGGCCTGTATCGGCAATGCTGATGTCGATCATTTTGTTTTGGCCTTCCGGCTGGATGGATGAAATTTTAACAGCCAGTGTCCCACCCTTATCCGCCATCCCCTGGATGGCGTTGTCGATTAAATTATTAAAAACCTGCTCCAATGCCCGGCGGTTCCCTTTGATTAAATTGCTCTCTGATTCCACCTGGTAATTTTGTTGGATGTTTGCTTTAGTTAAATGCGGTTGAACCCGGTCTAGTAACCGCCCAAGGAATTGACTCATGTCCAGGACTTCCATATCGTATTCATAAGGGCGGGAGTAAGATAAAATCGTACGCATTAATTCTGCCAAACGATCGCAATCCTGCAGCATCCGGTTGATTAACTCGGCATTGGGATCCGATTCTTTCTGGTTGTATGCCATCAATTGCAATCCGGTGCTGATGCTGTTAATGGGGTTATGCACTTCATGCGCGAAGACGGCGGTAATCTCTCCTAATGCAGCCCGCTTCTCAAGGGCTTGGGTGCGTACCAGTAATTGTTCTTGCTGGCTCATATCCTGGATGAGGATGATAATATTTTCAACTTTTTCGTCAACTTTAACCGGGAAAGTGCTTATTCGCGCCGGGAAACCTGCACCTGAACGGTGGTAGAACCTGAGTTCCTCAAGGTTTAAAGAAGGCACCCCTTCACGGGCAAGCGAGAATGCCTTCGATAGATCTTCCCTTCCAATCAGAATCTGATCTAAAGCCTTGGATTGGGCTTCTTCCCGGGAGTATCCAAGGATATTTTCAGCCGCAGGATTGATAGACTTGATCACCAAATCCGGCGTAACGATGATGATGCCATCTTGGATTGAATTGATCACCGTCGATTGGATGATTTCGGTAAGCCGCTGATCCACCAAAGCGTTTTCCAGGTTGTAAGTGTGGCTGTAGTATTGGATGATAGCATTGATTGTGTCGCTGAGCAGTTGCAAATGCGGAAGGTTGGATTCGGTGATGAGTGAATTATTGCTTCCCACTATCAATAATCCGATCAGTGCATGGGGTTCACCAATGGGGACGCTTGCAAGTGAGGAGAACCCGGCATTGCGCTCTGCCAGGTGAACAGATGCCAGTGGGCGTTTGCCCGGAACCCAATGGAAAGGTGTACGCAGGTATCCTAGGTCTTGTGCGGGCAATATTTCGGGTAATATTTCTGGCGATCCGACTTGCGCAATGCGGGTTAATTCTAAATCTTTTCCATTGGCTTGATAAATAGAGAGAAAAACAGCTCCCGTAACAGCTTGAGCAGCGGAAAGGATGATTTGTAAAGCATCTTCCAAGCAAGTTTGTTGCAGCGCCAGACTGATTTTTTTCACACCTTCGATCAAACGTGTGGTGGATTGCTGTTCGATTTCTCTTTGTTGCAGCAAGGTTGTAGGGATAATCTGCAATAAAGCCCATTTTCCGGATGACGAGATGTGGATCAGTTTCGCCTGCACTTCTATAGGTGGTTTATTACGCGGGGAAAGTGTAAGCCGGATTGTTTCTGCATCACTACCTGGCTCTAAGCTGAAAGGTGATTCTCCCCAATTCGAAAACAAGGAAGATAGTTTTAGATTTTGGAGTTCGCTTTTGGTATAAGAAACCAATTCTATCGCTTTTGCGTTGGCGGTCAGTATTTTCCAGTTGTTAAAATCAACCAGCAAAGTAGCGTCGGGATAAAGCTCAATCATCCCTTCGAGCTCGGGTATCCCAGGGCGAAACCGGGTTTTGGCTATATTATCGAGAAATTGGCTATTGACCATGCTATAAACATCAATAATCCATGGATGAAAATCCGTGGATTCCTAT
>JBDKUB010000303.1:0-3781 GCA_039679915.1 Anaerolineaceae bacterium | reverse complement strand
AAATAGACCGCTCTGCCCATTTGCTTTATTCTTCGGATATCAATGCAGCCTGCCCAAATTCGGTCATCGAGGCTTTAGCATGTGGATTGCCCGTGATTGGATTCGCCACCGGTGCATTACCGGAATTGGTGCGGGGTGACGCAGGGAGAATCACAGCCTATGGCAGCGATCCTTGGCGCCTTCAGCCGCCAGATACATTGGCTTTAGCTAAGTCGGCATTAGAGATTCTCGAAGATCAGGAAAGATTTCGCATGGCAGCCCGTCAATTGGCAGAAGCCGAGTATGGATTGGACAAGATGATCGAGAAATACTTGGAAGTATTGCTAGGGTAAAAAACCCCCCTGAACGGGCTCCTCGCCATGCCGAGATAAGAGAAAGATGAAATCGTCCAAATTTCTGTTTTCTTTAGTTGGTTTTTTCTCACGGCTTATCCCGCTTCCGGTCAAGCGCGCAATCTATCGTTCACCGCGTCTGGCGGGATGGGTGCGAGAAAGTCTAAATCGGGCTGCTCCGTCAGGATTGACGACGGTTGAAATTGCCGGCGGCTCGCTGGCAGGGATGCGCATGGCATTGGATATGCATAAAGAAAAGGCATACTGGTTGGGTACTTATGAGGTAGAGTTGCAATCCGCAATTTTGGATTTGGTTAAACCGGGGATGGTCGCGTACGATGTTGGAGCAAATATTGGCTATATCACACTCATGTTGGGGCGAGCGGTTGGTGAAACCGGCAAGGTGTATGCCTTTGAGGCGCTCCCCGATAATTTCAAACGTCTGACCCATAATCTCTCTTTGAATAATTTCGAGAATCGGGTAACGTTGGTCAATAATGCGGTCATCGATAGTGAACGGCAAGTTGATTTTTGGCTGGGTCCCTCTGGAGCCATGGGTAAAGCGGATGGTTCGGCAGGCAGGGACGATATCGCTTATACTCAAAAGATAGCAGTTCAAGGGATCAGCCTTGACGGTTTTGTGTACGATCAGCACCATAGCCCTCCTGATGTAGTAAAGATGGATATCGAAGGCGGTGAGGTATTGGCATTGCCGGGAATGCAACGAATACTAGAGGAGGTAAAACCTATCTTATTATTGGAATTGCATGGTCCTGAAGCCGGGCGGGTTGCCTGGCAGATTCTAAATCAAACCGGCTATCGCATCTGCCGCATGGCGCCAGGTTATCCTGGCATTGATTCGCTGCAAGCTCTGGATTGGAAAGCCTATTGTATCGGGTTAAAACAATGAGCGTAAAAACTAATCTTCGGGTAGGGTTACAACAGCGGGTGTTGCCCACGTACCGGGTGGCGTTTCTTGAGGCGCTGGGTGACGCGTGTCCGAATGGGTTGTACGTTTTTGCTGGTCGACCGCGACCCGAGGAGATGATCGTCTCAGCGGAAAGATTGAATCATGCCCACCTGACGCAAACGGTCAATTATCATTTATTTAGCCCCTCGTCGTCGTTCTATTTATGCTGGCAAAGCGGAATTTTAGATTGGGTGAAAGATAAACAGCCGGATATATTAATGGTCGAGGCGAATCCGCGCTACCTTAGTACGCGGCGTGCGATACGCTGGATGCGAGAAAGGCGGCGCCCGGTCATCGGATGGGGGTTGGGGGCACCACCGCTGAGCGGTGCTTTAGCCCCCCTACGTAGTTGGGAACGACTATCTTTCCTTCATTTATTTGACGGCATCATTGCTTACAGTCGGAGAGGCGCACAGGAATATCAAAACCTGGGGATTGCCCCTCAGAATGTTTTTGTAGCCTGCAATGCTATTGTGCCAAAACCCGAAAAACCCCCACAGGCACGCCCTGAATCTTTTCGTGGAAAACCCAATATCCTTTTTATCGGCAGGCTGCAAGAGCGAAAGAAAATCGACAACCTGCTTTACGCCTGTGCCGGCTTGCCTGAGCCGATACAGCCCCATTTGGTCATCGTTGGCGATGGTCCCGCCAGGGCAACCTGGGAAGCGCTGGCGAAATCGGTGTACCCTGACACGGAGTTCGTAGGAGCAAAGCACGGCTCTGACCTGGAAAAATATTTCGATGACGCAGATTTATTCGTCCTGCCCGGCAGCGGCGGGTTAGCCGTGCAGCAGGCTATGGCGCATGGATTGCCGGTAATCGTTGCCCAAGGTGACGGCACTCAAGATGATCTGGTGCGCCCCGCCACACCACAACAGCCGGGCAATGGGTGGATCATTCCACCGGATGATGTCCCGGCATTGACCGACGCGTTGAGGTGTGCCTTAAGCGATGTGGCTGGATTGCGCCAAAGAGGCAGCGAGTCGTTTCGGATTGTCCTCCAAGAAGCGAATCTTGAAAATATGGTGAAGGTATTTGTCGAGGCGATCGAGAAGATTTCTCATCAACTGGTTAGTACATAAATCCTATGCGCATACTATTTATCGCCGATGGGCGTTCTCCCATTGCTTTGAATTGGATCGAATATTTTGTGCAAGAAGGTCACGAAGTGCACTTGGCTTCGACCTACCCCTGCGCCCCAAACATTGGGTTGGAATCGCTCATCGTAATCCCGATTGCGATTGGCTTAACGGTAGGAGGGCTAAAAGAAAATGTAAGCAGCGATTTTCCAGAACAACTCCCCGTCCCGGTTTTAGGCGAAGAAATAAAGCAAAAAAGGAGAGCTGAGGAGAACGAGCGCTTATCATTCAGTCTGCCGGCTGCCTCTAAAAAGTCGCTTCTCCGAGACATAATGCCGGTTAGCTTGCGCACCGCCATCCGTCAGCGGTTGATGCCTGGCACGCTGCCCTCTGCTTCCCGAAAATTGAAGGCTTTGATTGCTTCCATTCAGCCTGATTTGATTCATGCAATGCGCATTCCCTATGAGGGGATGCTGGCAGCTCTGGCAGATCCCCCCTGCCCATTGGTGATTTCGGTGTGGGGCAACGACTTTACCCTACATGCCCCAACGACCCGGGCTCTGGCAAACTTAACCCGTCAAACACTGCAGCGGGCAGATGCGTTGCACACTGACTGCGAACGCGATCGAAAGTTAGCTTTTGCCTGGGGATATGCTCATCAAAAACCGACGATAACCCTGCCTGGCGCCGGAGGGGTGTAGCTGGATGTTTTCAACAGTAAATTGGTAGAAAAAAACCGCCGGGAATCACAGCCGCTGATTATTAATCCCCGTGGGATGCGTGCTTATGTACGAAATGATACTTTTTTTCATGCCATCCCCCAGATTCTAGCGCAGATGCCGGAAGTACGGTTTATCTGCCCGGGGATGGCGGGTGAATCCCAGATATTAGATTGGGTGGAGAAATTGGATATTTCCAGGGCAGTCACCCTGCTGCCCAGACTAAATCGGGCAGATATGGCAACTCTGTTCAATCAGGCGGTTGTTTCTGTTTCATTGACTGAACATGATGGAACGCCGAATACCCTATTAGAAGCCATGGCATGTGGCTGCTTCCCGGTTGCTGGTGATATCGAGACTTTGCGAGAATGGATCACCCCGGGTATAAACGGCTTGTTGGTTCCGCCAGACGACTCGCAGGCTGTGGCAAATGCCGTGCTAAGCGCATTGGCGCTGCCAGAACTACGTCAGCGCGCCCGTGACATCAATATATCGATAATCAAAGAGCGGGCTGATTATACAAAAATCATGCCCAAAGCCCTTTCTTTCTATCGATCCCTGATTTCATCAACATAATATCGGTAAGGCAGACTTCTCCTCGCCGGACCTTAGATCGCGAACTTCCCATCTTTGTACAGCAATTGACCATCCACGGTAATCTGACCGCCCTTGCGCAGGTCA
>JBDKUB010000007.1:0-2618 GCA_039679915.1 Anaerolineaceae bacterium | reverse complement strand
TTTCCCACTTTTCGATTAATCGGTTTTTTTCCACTTTGGTCCAACCAGCAAGGGGGATAGGGATAAAGCCCAATCGATTTAATGGCCCGGTATATTCCGACGATGAGGTAACAACGAATTGTATATTTGGATTTTCATTGATTAAAGCAGAGATCCAGTCGGCTGCCTGGTCGAAATATTTTTCGGGTAGTTCATCCAACCCAT
This sequence comes from Anaerolineaceae bacterium, assembly GCA_039679915.1. Classification (GTDB taxonomy): domain Bacteria; phylum Chloroflexota; class Anaerolineae; order Anaerolineales; family UBA4823; genus JAAZNS01. The sequence continues at coordinate 2,414 of JBDKUB010000007.1, read as the reverse complement.
CTAAGAGAAGGATAACTTTTCCTTCTTGGACTTTGATATCGATTAATTTGGGTAAACGCTTTTGGATTTGGCGGGAGGCTTTCTGGGTGATACCTTCGACGATTTTTTGGTAAGGCTTTTCCTTCGATGTTTCGAAAGGGAAGAAGTCGAGGATGTGCAAGAATAATATCATATGATCATGAAATGCACTCACCTGGGGCGTCTTTCGAGCAACTTGTGAAGCGAAATCGGCTAAAACGGTAGTTTTTCCAGCTCCAGGCTGACCCACAACAACCAGGTTGGCGCCACCAATAAGGGCATCGGCAAGTGAGCAAGCTGGAGCGTTGTAGACTGATGACATTACCGGCCAATCGATGAGAAATGGGATGGTTGAGGTTGTAATATCTTCTATAGGCGACCATCCCCCTGGTTCATATATCATCGGAGGAACGAGAAGTCTAGGGGCAACCATCAAATCATCCAAGGGAAAAAGCTGATGAGCCAGATGCTGGCTTTGCGCTTTTCTCAGAAGGTCATTGCGATAGTGATATTCTGTCGACCCTTGCCGGAGTTGAAATTGTGATTGGAGCGATCCAAACCAGCGGCTGAGAATCTTGCCGATCACCGGCAGCAATCGAGACAACAAGAAAAAAGCTAATCCCCCAATTAAAACGCCTACCCAAAAAGATAAGGCATCTATGTAGATATTTCGGTAAATATGGACCACGGTTTATCCCCCGTAGAGCACTCTTCCGCAAGAAGGACAATATGTTATTTGGTTGGGCGAATGGGTCGATTGGATGGTCGCGGGAGTAAGGCTCGAGCCGCAAGCTGAACAAGTTTTTTCGGTAACCTTAGCTACAGCAATCCCTCGTTTCTGCTGGCGCAATTGCTGGTATAGAGTGATCAACTCCGAGTTTAGTGAATTTATTAGAGATTGTCTTTCAATAGATAAACGTTCTGTAACTCTTTGCAATTCCGCTTGTTCTTTCAACAGCGCTTGGTTTTCTTCGGCTACTTTTTCGCTTACGTTTTGAAAATGAGATAACGCTGCGGCATGTTTTTCACGGGTCTCATCGAGCAAAATCATCGCTTCGAGCTGCCGGTCTTCTAATACGGCTAAGAATCGTTTTAATGCAATGGTTTCATTTTGCAGATCTTGGAGTTCTTTGGGGTTCGAGATTTTTCCACTGTATAAGGTTGATTCGCTTTGTTCGATTTTTGTCCTTTGCGCTCGAACGTTGTCTTCAGCCTGTGACAACTGTTTTTGATGCAATTCCAAAACTTTTTCGATTTCCTTAAGGGATTGGGCAGCCTGATCTAATTGCGGATTCTCATTAATCGCTTTTTCGATTTCTCTCATGCGGTTGCTTGCTTGATCCAATTGGGTATCGATTTGTTGCAGACGAAAAAGTTTCAATGGAAAACTCATGATGTCGATTATAGAAGGGAGTGGTTATAAAGGCAAGGGCAATTGAATATGGGATTATTGATTGGCAGATGAATTATTTATTTCTTACGAATTTGTATAGATTTTTTCAAAGGATTCACTTTAGGTTAAAATCAGGCTGTGGAAAAAATAAAGCAATCCTGGTTCGTATTCCTTTGTGCTGTCATTTTATTGGGATTGACACAACTGCCGTATTTCTTAGCATTCAGTTCGAGCTCGTCTGGCTATGTTTTTGGCGGATTTTTAATCAATCCCTTAGATGGAAATTCCTATTTGGCAAAGATGTATGAGGGGTATCGAGGGGATTGGACTTTTACATTACCCTTCACTGCCCAACAGGGAAAAGGGACTTTTCTATACTTTTTCTATATCTTACTGGGTCATTTAGCACGAATATTAAATATTCCTCTTATTATGACTTATCACCTTGCACGTGGGATATGCTGCTTGATATTGGTATGGGCTTTGTCTGATTTTCTCGAATTATTTTTCAAGGATAAATGGGCATACCGGTTTGCATTGTTGTTTGCTTGTTTTGGGGCTGGAATGGGTTGGGTGCTTATGCCATCCGGATATGTTGCTTCCGACTTTTGGGTAGCCGAGGCATATCCATTTTTATCCTCGCTGGTTAACCCTCATTTTTGTTTGGGAATATCATTAATGCTGTGGTTAATCAAAGTATTATTGATTGACTATCAGCCGACCATGGATTTGTCCAAATACATATATGTTTCAGCAGCCTCACTAATTTTAGCCTTGCTGGCACCATTTGCTTATGTTATGGTCATTGTTCTATTGGTTATCTCGGTTGCTGAAAATATTATCGGTAGATTGAAAGAAAAACAAAGTTTATTTACAGGAAAGCTGTTGACCAATGATTGGGCAATATTTAGCTCATTGTTAGGAGGGATTCCGGTTATTGCGTATGAATTATATGTTATGAACAGCGACCCTTTATTAAAAGGTTGTAACATCCCTTTATGCT
>JBDKUB010000228.1:0-3192 GCA_039679915.1 Anaerolineaceae bacterium | reverse complement strand
ATTTACAGCGAACCACGCTGACTTGGATTTTTTCAATATATTACCTGGTTTGCATGTTGCTGGCGGGATCGATATTCATTCGGGCATACCAGCGGACGACTATGAGAGCCAGCCGGCGGCGAATGGGTTATTTACTGGTGGGATCGCTTTCACCTGCTCTTGGCTGCTACCCATATTTGTTATTCGGCTCCGAAATTGCTATGCGTCACCCGTTAATGTTTTGGCTGACGGCCGTATTCAGCAATATCTTAGTGGCAATCTTGCTCATCGTTATGGCATATGCTGTAGCATTTTTCGGTGTTGCCTGGCCTGACCGGGTAATCAAACGACGTCTTTTCAAATGGTTAATGCGTGGGCCAGTTACAGCTTCTACGGTGCTTTTGATCACTACCCTAGTTCGCCGTATTGGTGAGTTACACGGATCTCCTTATACGGCTGCGGTGCCATTGGTAATGGTCGGTTCATTGTTGATCATCGAACATTTGATTACAATTTTAGCCCCATTAGGCGAACGGATCTTATTTCAAGATAATGATCGGAATGAGCTGGAATTGGTGCAAGGTCTGCAAGATCGCCTTTTAACTACGGGAGACCTGCATCAATTTCTAGAATCGGTATTGGCGGCTGTATGTGACCGGCTGCAAACATCATCTGCTTTTGTTGCTGACCTATCACCCCAGGGAATTGATCTTTTAGTGACCGTGGGCGAACAGACCTTGCTTGAAAAAGACGGTTTTACCCAAAATATGTTAGAAGAGATAAATCTCGCTGAGGAAGAAAATATTTTCCGTTGGGGTCAATATTGGTTGGTACCCCTTTTTACACAAAAATCACTTACCAAAGAATTGGTGGGGATATTGGGTTTTAAGCAATCGTCAGAACAGGAACAGGATCTAGTGGATAATGAACCATTTTGGGAGTTGACGCGCCGTGCCGCTATGGCATTAGAGGGCAGGCGGTCTCAGTTCCAGTTGATCAGTTCCTTGGAAATGCTTACCCCCAACATGGATAAGATCCAGCGGATGCGGGCAGCAACCCGTTATAACGTGGAAGCCTCTTTATCCGATGGAGCGCATACGGATAATATTGAAAATGGGAATATCAGCTCCTGGGTAAAAGATGCTCTCACCCATTATTGGGGTGGTCCAAAACTTACACATAATCCTTTGCTGGACTTAAAAGTAGTGAAAATGGCGCAGGAAGAAAATGAGGGCAACCCGACTAATGCGTTGCGTTCTGTTTTACGCAAAGCGGTCGACCAGATTCGCCCGGAAGGGGAAAGGCGATTTACCGGTGAATGGATTCTGTATAATATTCTGGAAATGAAATTCATGGAAGGGCGTAAAGTTCGCGAAGTTGCATTGCGCCTGGCAATGTCGGAAGCTGATTTATATCGGAAACAGCGCGTGGCTATCGAAGCGGTTGCCAATGCTATCATTAAGATGGAAAAAGAAGTAAACAATGGTACTTTTCCTATCCTGGAAGTCAGTACAACAGCATTACACTCACAAACAAAAGGCGGTCTTAATGGTAACCAAATATTCAACCAAATCAATCATGAAGGATGAAGAAGGATTACCTCCCATTTCTGAAGCGTGGTGGGAATCCATACTGACCGATGAGGAAGTAGAGGCGCACTCTTTTTCATCCCGCTACCCTCCCATTCCTGTGGAGGATAAACAAATCCCAATTGTCCTTGCAGAAGAGGAGCCATCCATTGATTGGGACTATGTGGCTGAGCTCTTTGAGCTGGATAAAGTAATCTCTCTGGAAGTAACCGGCTATAACCGAGGCGGCTTGCTGGTTGGCAACGAAAGCATCCAGGGGTTTGTTCCAGTATCCCATATTGTAGACATGCCCAACAACATCAAAGAAGAAGAGCAAATCCCATTATTGGAAGCTTATCTGGGGGAAACGTTGCACTTAAAAGTCATTGAATGCGATCCCGCCAGAGGACGGATTGTATTTTCAGAGCGTGCAGCGTTATCCGGTCAAGGCAGTCGCACATCGTTGCTCAACCAACTGCAGCCAGGTCATTGTGTGGAAGGATTGGTCACCAATGTCACCGACTTCGGTGTCTTTGTTGATCTAGGCGGTGTAGAGGGCTTGGTGCATGTATCCGAGCTTTCTTGGGGCAGGGTGGAACACCCCAGCAACGTGGTCAAAGTCAACCAAAAGGTAAGGGTTTATGTGATTGGGGTCGATCGGGATAGAGGCAGGGTAGCACTCAGTCTCAAGCGTTTATGCACTAATCCTTGGGAGACTGCTGAAACGCGTTATTCCCCCGGTCAAATCGTGGAAGCTACCATTACCAGTATTGTTCCTTTCGGCGCTTTTGCGCGGCTGGAAGAGGGATTGGATGGCTTGATTCATATATCAGAGTTCGATAAGGGGAATAATGGAAACGATGATCTTTTGACCCAGATGGAGGAAGGTCAGACCGTTCAGGTGCGGATATTGCATGTGGATTCAGTTCACCAACGTATGGGATTGAGTTTACGGCTTACTCCCTAAAAAAAGATGAAGTCCTTTTGGACCGTGGCATTTGGGGTAGTTATAGGTTTGCTAGCAGCCGGCGTACTTTGGCTGGTAGGAAGCCCGCCGCGCGGTTCGCCGGTGAATCTAATTCCACCACCCTCACCTGCACCGTTGATGGTGCAAGTAAGCGGCGCGGTTGTTGATCCCGGCGTTTATTCTCTGCCTCCCGGTAGCCGCGTGAATGATGCCATCCAGGCGGCAGGTGGAGCCCTGCCTTCTGCTAATGCCCTATCATTAAACCTTGCCAGACTACTCGAGGATGGTCAGGCGGTGCGTATTCCTACCCTGGCATTAACACCTACCAGGGTTTTGGTCACAGCTACTCCTGAACCCACTGCTACACCATATAGCCCATTTATCAATATCAACACAGCAACGCAGGCGGAATTGGAAAGCCTGCCGGGAATCGGCCCTGTGCTGGCACAACGTATTATCGCCTACCGTCAAAAGCACGGGGATTTTGCAGCCATCGAGGATGTGAAAAAGGTGTATGGGGTATCGGCAGAAACATTCGAGATGATCGAGGATTTTATTTCGGTGGGAAATTAAGCGAAGCTGGAAGGTGTAGGTTCTTGGGATTGTCCTAAAAGAAGGCTGTCACCTCGAGCGAAGCGAGAGGTTTTTTCATATAAATAGATTATACAATTAGGGGGA
>JBDKUB010000202.1:0-2966 GCA_039679915.1 Anaerolineaceae bacterium | reverse complement strand
TCCCATTCGCGCTCGGTAAGGTCCAAGAAGGGGGACATGGTGGAGATTCCGGCATTATTGACCCAGATATCGATTTTGCCAAAGCGGCTGACGATTTCGGGGATTACTTTTTTGATTTCAGCCCGGTTAGTTACATCCAATTTCCAGGTTTCTGCCTTTGCGCCGGTTTTTCGAATTTCTTCGGCGGTTTTTTTGGCAAGTTCTTCATTGATGTCGGTTACTGCGACGGTTGCCCCTTCGGCTGCCAGCATTTCAGCGATGGCTTTACCCATACCCATAGCAGCTCCGGTGACAGCAGCAAATTTACCTTTAAGACGCATAGATACCTCCTTTTTGAAAATTGATTTTGTTATGGCGAGGGTGAAGCCTGATGCAATCTTTCAGCAATCTTGAAATCGCATGTCATTCTGAGAGCGATATCTTTGGTGGCTGTCCTAAAAGAAGGCTGTCACCTCGAGCGAAGCGAGTAGTCTTCTCATATATACACTAAGATGTCTCGCTGCTCCTTCGCTGCGCTCAGGACATGGCTCGACATGACATATATGACTTTTTGGACAGCCCCTACGCTCAGAATGGCAGAGAGGTAAGATTGCTCGGCTCTGCCCGCAATGACATATTGCTCTCAAGCTATCGCCTCCGCTAACCGCGGAAATATATCTTTCAGCGATTCGTAAATCTCTCGGTACAGCACAAATAGCTTTTGGTAACGAACATGGTTTTCCGGGTTGGGTTGAGTGATGGTAGAAACCTTGATGAAGCGTTCGATTTCGTCCCATTGCTTGAAAGCGCCCACTCCCATCCCGGCGCAAAAAGCCGCGCCCAGGGATGACCCGGGGTGGTCAGCGACCTGTTCCAGGCGAATGCCCAGTACATCGGCTGTGATTTGCTTCCATAAGGCAGATCTTGCCCCGCCGTTTGCACAACGCGCCTTGGTGGGAGTCATACCATGCTCTGCTAATACGACCAGGTGGTGGTAAAAACCATAGGAAATGCCTTCCAGTACCGCCCGATACACGTGGGCTGAGGTGTGCGTAAGGGTTAATCCAACCAGCGTTCCCCGCGCCTGGGGGTCTTGAACAGGCGTTTTTTCACCCAAGAAATAAGGCAACAAAATCAATCCATCCGACCCGGCTGGTAAAGCTTCTGCTGCTTTATCTAGTTCTGGATAATCTGCATTGGGAGCAAACTGGTTGCGGAACCATTTGATTAAACTACCGCTGGAAGCCATACACCCGCTGGCAATATACTTTCCTGGAATATCGTGGTAATCCAGGAAGAGGCGCTCATCGACGATAATATCGTCCAAACTGATCATGATATCGCCGGCACCGCCCAGCTTGACCAGCAAATCACCTTGATTTTTCAAGCCGGAAGAAAAGGACGATGCGATATGATCGGCGCTGCCTGCTACCACCGGGGTACCCGCTTTGAGACCGGTGAGCGAGGCAGCTCGAGGCGTAACATGCCCGATTATCTCGGATGGCCAGTGAACATCTGACAGCAGGCTACGGTCGATCGTCGATAATGCCAGGATTTCGTCATCCCAATCCTCTTTATACAGGTCGAAATAGCCGCTTTCCAGAGCCCAGTTACGCTCAAGGTAGTAAGCCCCGCTAAGGCGGTGGGCGATGAACTCGTAAGAGCCCATGAGATGCTTGGCTTTTTCCAGTACCTGCGGTTCATGGTTGCGCAGCCAGAGGATTTTGGTTCCGATGGTTTGCTGAGTGATTGCGCTGCCTGTACGGCGCAGAATATCGGCGGCATCGGTTTTACTGCGCAGGTATTCGATTTCTTCCACTGCACGGGCGTCATTTTGTTGGATCGAATTACGCAATACCTGATCGTTTTGATCGAGCAGCACGATGGTTGGCACCATGCCACTCGTTCCAACCGCGGCAATTTGCCCGGCTTCTATGCCTGCTTTACGGATGCACTCCGGCACCCCTTCCTGCACATTTTGCCACCATTGATTGGCATCTTCTTCAGCCCAACCGGCATATGGCGAGAGCAGTGTGGAAGGTTTTTCTACAGAGGCAATCACATGGCCTTCCAGATCGATCAGGATGATCTTGGTAGCTGTGGTACCTATGTCGATACCCATTAAGTATGCCATTTAATGTCCTCGGGCTTTTTTAACTTCTGCCATGAAGGCTTTGACCCGTTTTTCGTCCACGGGATTCCAGGTATAGCCATCGACTTTCAGGCTAGAGCCGACAATAACGCCATCGGCAATGCTCAAGTATTGGCGAATGTTTTCAGTTTTGGCACCGGTGTTCAACATGACCGGTACCTTATCGCCAATGGCATCTTTCACTTCTTTTAGCGTATCCAATTTAGGTTCGGTGCCGGCAGCCATCCCGGAAACTAAAATGACCTCTGCGAGCGATGATATAACCGCGCTTTTGGCTCTTTCAGCCAGACCGCGCTTCCCCAAGAAAGAGGCGAATTCGGGGGTTATATTATAGAAAACGTGGATGTGATCGGCTGCGATATTATGCCGGTAGCGCAGGGTAGCCGCTGCATCGGTGTTCCATAAACCCATATCACTTTCATATACGCCGGTGAATACTTCCCGAACGAACGAAGCGCCGGTGGCTAACCCAACGGCAATGGGTAAACGGGGATCCCACAAGAAATCGACCCCGAAGGGACGATCGGTGGGGCGCAGTTCGGTGATCACGCGTGCCATGACTGCGGCAGCTTCCAGGTCGGCTTTGAACGAATAAGGGCGGTCACCTTCATTGCAGAACAGGATGCCATCCACACCGCCTGCCAGTAATTTGCTGATATCTTCCCGCATGGATTCGACCATGCCATCAATACCAGATTTAGCATCATAGAGGGGTGTGCCAGGCAAAGGTGGGAAATGCGCCATAGCAACCACAGGTTTCGAGACACCGAATAATTCTTTCAATAAATCAGACACTTGATCCTCCAAAAGTCTCTCCTTTTCCTACCCTTATCCT
>JBDKUB010000222.1:0-14354 GCA_039679915.1 Anaerolineaceae bacterium | reverse complement strand
TTAAAAACTAACAGATAAAAGCCTTATTTAGTTATTTTTCGGTGGTAATTCTTTATGCAGTCTTTTATATTGAAGGCGTGTAGTTCCAAAATTAATTAGCAACCCAACTTCGATCCCACTGGCTTTTAAATAATTAATAGTTTGAGCCTGATGTTCGGAAGTGAGTGTTGAAACTGCTTTAACTTCAACGATTACCTTGTTTTCTACTAGAAAATCAGCCGTAAAATTCCCTACCGTTTCGTTGCGAAAGACAACCGAGAAGGGAACCTGTGATTTCACATTCATTCCTTTTTGACGAAAGGCGATCAATAGCGCATTTTGATATACACTCTCGAGGAAACCGGCTCCCAGTTCATTGATTACCTCGAAGCATGTTTCCAATATTTTCCCTGTAAGTTCTTCGTATAGCATAAATCTCCCCAAGTCCTGTTTATGAGATATATCATGAAATAATATTGAAAATCCCGTTTATCAAATTTATTCTAATTTAGATTTCCAACAACCTCCTCGACCGCCTCCAAAATTTCCCCAGATTTGACCAAAGCTTTCATTGTATTATGATCGGGGTAAAGTGGACGGTCTTCATCAAGATGAGCCACGTGTCGACGGATTACTTCACGAGCTTTCGTGACGCCTCTACCATTGGTGAAGTTACGGAAATCCAAAGCCTGAGCGGCTGCCATGAACTCAATGCCTAAACCGCCATAAGCGTTGTCTAATATTTGTGCGTTTTTGATAGCCGTATTCATACCCATGGACACGAAATCTTCCTGGTCAGCAGCAGCCGGGATCGAACCAACACTGGCTGGTGCCGATAGAATACGCTGCTCGACGATGAGCATATCAGCCGTGTATTGGCTGAGCATCATTCCCGAAAACATCCCTGCCCCTTTGGTGAGAAAAGCTGGCAGCCCCACACTAAGGGCTGGGTTGGTCAGTCGGTTCAAACGCCTTTCAGATAACACACAAACCATAGTAATCGCTGCGCCAGCCATATCCATAGGCAGTGAAACTGGCGAGCCTTGAAAATTTGCCCCGGTTAAGGTTAAATTGTATTCAGGGAGGAAGATAGGATTGTCGCCAACGCCATTCAACTCGGTTTCCACCTGGCTGCATGCATAAGCGATAGCATCAAGGGCAGCCCCAATCACTTGTGGTGAGGAACGCATCGAATAAGCATCTTGAACTTTGGTTTTCAATTTTCCGGTCACCAGATCGCTGCCTTCGATACATTTCGTGATGGCTTGTGCGGCGCGGACCGCTCCCGAAAAACCGCGTAGCTGATGCAGCCGAACATCATATGGTTTCATATTGGCAAACAAGGCTTCAAGGCTCATCGCGCAGGCGATCTCTGCCTGTCTTAACCATCGCTCCATGTCGTAAAGATGCAAAGCACTCATAGCCGTAAGCAGGTTTGCCCCATTGATGGTTGCCAGACCATCGCGCGCTTGTAAATCGGGTACAGAAATCCCCGCTCGCTGCATTGCCACGTTTCCGGGAAGACGTTCCCCCTGAAACCAGGCTTCGCCTTCACCCATAAGCAGCAAGGCTAATTGCGCCATTGGAGCTAAATCACCGCAGGCACCCACCGAACCTTTTTGACACACGACCGGCGTTACGCCTTTGTTCAGCATTTCGATCAACGTCAACGTAATTTCCGGTCGACAGCCGGAATTACCGTGGGCATGGACGTTGATTCTGCCAGCCATAGCACCCCGCACATATTCGATGGGAGCTGGTTCACCGATGCCAGCCGCGTGGTTGTAGATGAGATAACGTTGGAATTGCTGCACTTGCTCATCTGTAAGCACCACCTCAGAAAATTCACCAATTCCGGTATTCACGCCGTACATGATTTCGTGGGCTTGGATCTTTTCCTCCAGCATGGCGCGGCAGGTTTTGATGCGCTCGAGGGCTTCGGGATGAAGCTCCACGTTTTCTTCGTGCCTTGCGATTTTAACCAGCTTATCGATAGTCAAACCGGAACCGTCCAGGACGATGGTCATTGCGCACTCCTTTTTTAGGTGATTAGATTTTTTGATTGACAAGTTGAATTAAAACACGATTAGAATAAATTGACAAATAGTGGCGGGCTGATTATTGGTGGTTCTTCAACCAATCGGCGATTCAATCGAGAGTTGGATTTTGTGTTGCCACATCGATAGTAAATTGTTCAAGCTCAATTTGATTTACTTTATAAGCATAGAATAATTCTTGCCCCTTTTTGTTTCTTATAGGACAAAAAAGGGCAAGAATGCCAGGAAATAATGCGTGTTACTGAAGGTACTCGTCTGATAAAGCTTGTACCAGGATTTCAAATAGGTCGCCGTTATTAGAATGACCATAAAAACGCCACACAGGCTGTGCATAACTCAGCGGCATGGAATTGTCCGGTAGAGCAAACCGCATGTCGTCTGCATAGTAAACCAATTCGATATTCTCGACCGTAAGGATTTGACCTGTAGTATCAGTAGGGGAAGCATCCAAAGTGATAGGATTACTGCTTTGCGGCTTATAATCGACTAGGTTTTCCATTCCTTGTGCCTCAAGCATCAAGAAATCGTGCATCACTGGGTAATTTGCATAGGTTTGGTCGGGATAGATCACTCCTTCGACAATGAAAGGCACATCTGTTGGGGGCGTTTTTGCTTCAGCTTCGAGGGATGTATTGAGAACATATTTGCTCCCGGATTGGTCGGTAAACAAAAGGACAGGTTTATCCACCAAGGTAATCGACTCCAATGTACCTAACCAGGCTTGACTTTTCATACCTGGGTAAACCGGTTCATACCGTTCGACCGTCATGGTAGGGATAGATTGTTCGATACTGGTGATGCTTCCCCATATTCGGACAGGCAGTTGGTGATATGCTTCGATTCCTGCCAAGCCATCTCCGATTAGATTCAGGGAAATGCCGCCAGGCCATTTATCGGTGGGCTTTATATTCATATTGACTTTCATTTGCGTGCTACCATCGGCGTTCTTGAAGAAAGTCACATAAGGATTGCCTTGTAAGCCATCGAATCGTTCGCCTATCTGGGGCAATGGATAAGGAGTTTCGGTGGGGACGGGGACCGGGGTGGGTAAACGATCCAGGTTGAGTTCGAAAAATCCAAAGCCGCCTCCACCTCCGCCACCCCCTCCACTCGCAACGGTTGTAATCGATGACCATTCGAGTTCGTTTTTGTTCTCTAGTTTGACACCGTTAACATACACCTTCAAACCTTCCGGAATGCTGTCTGGCAGATCGGGGATTATCCATTGTTTGTCATCTGCAAGTAAATACCCCTGGTCGTCCTGGCGCTGGATAATGCCCTCCAACGATTGTAATTGAAAGGGTGATGGCTGCCAGCCTTCTATCTGGAAGAAAAGATTCCCTTTATCGTCCGCTTGGAATTGTCCCCAAACTTGCATAATCTGGCTTGGATCGAGGCTCTGGGCTAACTCTTGCTGGTTACCCACGATTGGATAATTATTGATGAAAATCAAAGGTGCATCACCCGCTTCAGCAGGCTGTAAGATTTCGGGATATCCGAATAGCTCCAACCTTTGTCCCACTGGATACTCACGCAGCCAGGATTCATTGGTTTCTGTAGAAAGCGAAAATGAATTGGCTTCTATTCCTTTTGCCCCATTCACTAAAGATTTTTGCCAGGCTTCTTCCGCTGAAATGATAGGATAGGTTCCTATTTCAGAAAAATGGAGAAGGTCATAATTCAAACTCCTGATTTCCCCTTGTGAGCTGATTTCCATTGTGATTACCGGGTAGATGAATGTGGATCCATAATGGATGGATCTGCCATCTAATAATTGCATAAATTTCACCAAGCCGGGAATAGAATCGTCCGTTTGGATGCTGTATGGAAAATCGAGCAACCCATGCTCTTTCAAAAAGGATTCGGCTATAGAAATTTGTTCGTCGGTAGTTGGAGTATCTTGCTTGGAGGCTTCCATTACTTTTTGATAGTTCGGAACATAATAAAAATGATGCGGGGAATAGAAAAGAATGCGGCTTATCCCATCGGTCACGGTGTAATTCGTCAATTGTTGACCTGTTTTCTCAATGTTGTAAATCTTCCCATTAATTCCCAATTGCGCTGCCATTGCCAGACCATTCTCTAGCGTAAGCGCTTCGTCGAAGTTTTGGACATATACCTTCGCCTCGGTAGGCGAGGTTGGGAACTCGACTTTAAATAATATCTTATTGTCTAAAAACAATGGACTGCTATACTCACCGGGGAGGGGCGTCCCTTCAACACCAGGGGTGCTGGATAACGTCAAAGACTCAGGCGTAGGCGTTGCTGTTGGCGTTTCGGTCATCATAATGACGACAGGCGCGGTAGCTGCTACAGGGGGATGAGGTAAAAGGTTGCGAATAGACCAGCTCACGATCACGATTATGGCGATGACCGCAGCAACCCAAGCCAGGTTTTTCATAACCCCCGAGAAGATTTGGGGAACTGATTTTTGAGGCTTGGGTGAAATCCGTCGCAGGCGGTTTTCTAAATCTGCCTGAAAAATTGGGTCTGCTTGAATTTTCTGTACGTTTTGGCGAAGCGCTGCGGCGAATTCTGCGTCGTCAGAGGATGAGGAAAGAGAATCTAGATTTAATTCTCCACGGATGATTCGATAAATGATTTCTGCTTCATGTTCATTTGAGTTGGGGGTCATTTTTCCTCCTGCAGTATGATTGCACATTTTTGACGAAGATCCTTCAGTCCGCGGCTAACCAACATTTTTATGGCAGCTTCACTTTTACCCAAAATCTGACCTGCTTCAGCAGCGGTTAGATCGCCAAACAGGCAAAGCTCCAAGGCTTCTGCGCGTTCGGCTTTTACTAGATGAAGAGCGCGGGCGATTTGAGACAGCTTGATATTTTGCTGGGTCATTTCTTCCGGTGAGGGCGATTGATCTGGGATATTGTCAGCCTGTTCGAGAGACGTTTCAGAATGGCGGGAGCGATAATGTTGCGCTAATTTCTTTCTGGCAATACCTAACAACCAAGCGCAGAAACTGCCGTCACCCCGAAAGCTGGAAATCCCTTCCAAAGCGGCAATAAAGGTTTGTGCGGTCAGATCTTGAGCGTCTGAAACACTGCCGGTATGGGCAATGTGGTATCGGTAGACGCGGTCAAAATGTCTTCGGTATAATTCGGAAAAAGCGGATGGATCGTCTATTGCACGATTTGCCAATATTTCATCATCCATTGGTGGGCTTATAGTTTGAGTATTAAGCAGGGTTGACATAAATCTCCCAATATATGATAAATGATTTTCGTGCTCATATATATATGTTACATAAATCCTAAAAAAGTAACACCCAAATTAACCTATTATAGGATAAAAGAATTACCGTTTATAATACGATGATAAGCATCACTGTGAATGGGATTGATTTTTTGCTAAAATAACGAAACACCAATCAAAAATAATTACGGAGGTTATTAATGATTCAATTATTGTCGGGAAATGAAGCGGTGGCACGCGGAGCCTGGGAAGCTGGCGTGGCGGTTGCTTCTGCTTATCCTGGAACACCCAGCACAGAAATTTTGGAAACCCTGGCGCGATTTCCTAATGTGTATGCAGAATGGGCGCCCAACGAGAAGGTCGCGGTCGATGTAGCCGTCGGGGCAGCTTATGCCGGGAAACGCGCCTTGGCTGCTATGAAGCATGTCGGTTTGAATGTGGCTGCTGACGCATTAATGTATGCCGCGATGACCGGAATGGAAGCCGGGTTGGTGATTGTTTCAGCCGACGACCCTGCCATGCATTCCAGCCAAAATGAACAGGATAACCGCACTCTCGCCAAATTTGCTCGAATCCCTTGCTTGGAGCCATCCGATAGTCAGGAAGCAAAAGATCTAACGATTGCCGCCTTTGGATTGAGCGAGCGTTTCGATACACCCGTGATGTTGCGACCGACGACCCGCATTTGCCATTCCACATCTTCTGTCGAATTGGGTGAACGAATCGATGCTTCCCTTTTGAAAACGTTACAGCAATTTCCTCGTAATCCAACTAAATATGTGATGGTCCCGGGGAATGCTATCAAACGCCATCCGATCATCGAGCAGCGCATCGTCGATATCGCCAAATTTGCCGAAAATTTTCCTTATAATAGAATAGAAGAAGGGGATAAAAGTTTAGGGATTATCACCGCGGGTGTCGCTTACCAATATGCCCGCGAAGTATTTCCTCACGCATCGGTTCTGCATTTAGGTATGACTTGGCCATTGCCAAAAGAATTGGTGCGAAAATTTGCTACTTCGGTAGACCGTCTGATCGTCATAGAAGAGCTGGATCCATTTATCGAAGAGGGAGTTCGATTGATGGGTATTCAGGTCGAAGGGAAAAGCATTTTCCCCTTGATTGGTGAGCTCGATCCGGGTGTCGTACGCGAGAGCGCCATTCGAGCTGGGCTGCTACCCGAGGAATCCCGTCCTCCTATGATAAAAGTAGATGTAGGTGTGTTGCCGGCTCGTCCGCCAGTGCTTTGTCCGGGCTGCCCGCATCGAAGCACATTTTATATTCTCAACAAGTTAAAAGTACCGGTGAACGGTGATATTGGCTGTTATTCCTTGGCTTTGGTGCCGCCATTAAGCGCTATCCACACCTGTGGTTGCATGGGAGCCAGTATTGGCGTAGCTCATGGCGCCATGAAAGCGAATGATAATGAAAGGCACGTCGCGGTTCTTGGTGACTCGACCTTTTTCCATACGGGTATACCTGCTTTGATCAATGTGGTCTATAACCAAAGCCCGGTGGTCACTGTGATTATGGATAATCGCACTACGGGAATGACCGGGCACCAGGATAATCCCTCTACGGGTAGGACATTACAAGGGAAGGAAACCACCCAAGTCGAAATCGAATCATTAGTGCGCGCTATGGGCGTTAAGCATGTCAAAACCATCGAAGCATTTCAGGTGGAGGAAATCGAGAAAACGCTCAAAGAATATATTAAATTAGATGAACCTTCGGTTCTGATTACTCGTGAGCCTTGTGCTTTATTACCTGAAGGACGCAAACGATGGGTTCCACTTGAAGTCATCAGTGAAAAATGCAATGGTTGCAGCTTATGTTTTCGCATTGGCTGCCCGGCTATCTTGAAAAGCGATGAGCTGGATGAACGCCTTCAACGTCCGAAAGCTTTGATCGACAGTGGCTTGTGCACTGGCTGCGAGATATGCGCCCAGTTGTGCCCGCGGGATGCCATTACTTTTCGAAACCAATAATATATCTATCGTTGAGGTAATCGATGAAAGAGACAATCAATTTTTTACTCGCAGGTGTAGGCGGCCAGGGGACTATCCTGGCAAGCGACGTGCTGGTTAATGTAGGGTTGGCTGCTGGTTATCAGGCAAAACAGGCGGAAATCCATGGTATGTCGCAACGCGGCGGCAGTGTAACCAGCCATGTGCGTTGGGGAAAAGTGGTTTATTCACCCATCGCCGCTGCCAGTGAGGTGGATGTTTTGTTATCATTCGAAAAGGCAGAAGCGTTGCGCAACCTGCGCATGCTGCGACCGGATGGTCTGGCTATTATCAATATGGAAGCCATCAAACCAATTACAGTGACCTCGGGCGGTCAGCCTTATCCAACCGATGAGCACCTTATTGCCACTTTTGCTCAAGCGACCTCCCATGTTGTATATGTGAATGGGGCGGGTATTGCAGCCGAATTGGGCAATGCCAAGGTGGCTAATGTCGTGCTGCTGGGTGCATTGGCTGCTCAGGTGCATCAATCGGGGATGGCAGGGACAGAATTGACTTTTGATACCTGGTTAAAAGTTATCCAGGAACGCGTACCTAAAAAATACGTTGAGATTAATCAGCAGGCTTTTAAAGCTGGCTGGGAAATCGTCAAGAAGTGACAAAAAGCTCAACATTTTCAAAATATTGTGTTTGACCAGAATAAATCTCTCTGGTAAAATAAATACAAGTAGATTGCCTAAAAGTTCTCGTTCGAAAATAAAGTAGAAGGAAACGGCTCAGGCTCCTGCAGATGAGCCGTAATTTTTTCAATAGCATAGAGGGAACAAGGCAATAACTAATATTCTATATTGCCAAAAAAGGAGGCAATCAAATGTCAGAAAGAATTACAGGTACAGTGAAATGGTTCAATAGCGGCAAAGGATATGGTTTCCTTGCTCGAGAAGGTGGCGCCGATGTATTCGTCCATTTCTCTGCCATCAAAACCGACGGCTTTCGCACCCTGCAAGAAGGCCAGCAGGTTGAATTTTCCATCGAACAGGGTCCTAAAGGTTTGCAAGCCAAAGATGTTGTTCCCCTCTAAACTACACTAATCACACACCAAACTGAGCTGTCCTAGAGTCAGCCATTTTACTCAAAAGGGGGAATTATCGGTAATGTCATGATGCGCAACCCATTGCAGTATCATGAAATTGGCTTGTTCAATGGACAGTTCTTTTTTTATAAAGATGCTGCGCAGCAGCCTGTAAGCCAGATGTTGGGTCGTCCTCAACCTATCGACTTATGCCATTTATGAATATGGGAAGACCTCTGGCTTTGCTCGGAGTGATAATCTTCTTTTTGGATGCTTTCAGTCAAATTATTTCATTGATAATGAAAACAAAATGGAATAAGATTTCATTCATAATGAATGAAAACTATTGGTCAATGAAGTGGTCCAGGGAGCAAAGAAAAATTTTGCTCGCAGAGCAATTTCAGGCATTTTGGTATCGAGATTTAGGTGTCGAACGGCAGCAGCTCGATGAAGTATTGGAAAATTAATTCAACTCCTGGCTGGGGGTTTACCAAGGGCGGCAGTGAATTCTTCCCGAGCTTTCTCTAATAATGCAGGTTGGGTTAAAATGTCATAACCGGTGAGCGCCAATGCTTTACCGGTTTTTATGATCATTTGATCAGCGTAGGGCGTTCCGGCAGCCACTTGAAATTCGGGGGTATGTGAGATGAGCGGTTTCCCCTGAGCAATATCGATGAGGATATGAACCGAGGGGGTAACATGGGATACGTTACCCATATCGACCGAGCCGAAGCTATCGGGAGCGCGGCGAAACGACTGCACGCCCAGGTTTTCGACCATATAATCTCGCACCCGTTCTGAAAGGGTAACATTGGAAAGCATATCGTCGAAACTGTTTTCATAGTTGCGCATCGACATCTGTGTCCCGGTCGCCAACGCGCCGGCTTGAACGCAGGCTTTGAATTTTTCCACAAGCATATTCAAATAGCTGCGTTTTTTCGCTCGGATGTAAAAATGCGCCATGGTGTAATCGGGGATGATGTTGGGAGCTTTACCACCATCCAAGATCACCCCGTGAATGCGGGCATCTGGTTGGATTTGTTGGCGCAGTGCATTGATATTCGTAAAGGTGAGGATCATGGCATCCAGGGCATTCTTACCTTCCCAGGGGGCGCTGGCAGCATGGGCGGTTTTACCGGTAAACGCGATTTCGATACAATCCATGGCTAACGATTCGGTGATGTAAAAATTGCCTTCATGGGGGTGCGCCATCAAGGCTGCATCGATATTGTCGAAAGCACCGCGGTTTACCATGGTCACCTTGGCGCCATCGGTCTCCTCGGCGGGTGTACCGACCACCCACACGTCGCCGCCAGTCTCTTGGATTACAGCGCCTAAGCCTATTCCGGCGGACAGAGCGCAGGTGGCAATGATATTATGCCCACAGCCATGACCAATGCCTGGCAAAGCATCATATTCTGCCAAAAATGCAACCCGCGGTCCCATACCACTGCTTTTTCGAGCGCAAAAGGCTGTTTCAATGCCGGCGAATCCCTTTTCTACTTGAAAGCCGTAAGCTTGGAGTATTTCGGTCAATAAATTCGAAGCAAAAAATTCCTGATATCCCAACTCAGGATGCTCGTGAATCTTGTGGGAAGCATCAATAATGTTGGTAGAGGCATTGTCGATAGCTTGTAGAATTTGGGTTTGCCGGGTGTCTAATTCCATATTTTCCTCTTTTAAAATTTAAGATATCCTAATCATTCCTCCATGGGAATGCCTGCAAAGTCATAGATACCATGTTGATTGAAGCGAAACATCTCCATATGGTTATGAGAAGCGCCCTTTCTTTGCTCGGGATGACCACCTTCTTTTGGGGCAGCCTCAATTCGCATGACAAGGGAGCGTTGATTTTTGTTTTATGCCCCCCTGTCCTGCGGACATTCCCCCCATTTTCGCAAAAAATGGGGGGAAGAGGGGGGCTGTCTTGAGTATAACAAAAAATTATTCTGCGGCTGAACCGTTCGAAGACAAAAGTTACTTATCAGGCACGTGAAAGATGCCATAACCAAAAGCCTATTCTAGGGTGATTAAAATATAAATGAGATTCATATTTGACTAACTACTACTCATCCTGGTTTAGAATGGTCCGAATTTGATAATTTGGGCAATGATCACAAAGATGATGCCCAAGATGAAGAAGATGACAAACAACGGCCAGTACCATTTTACCCATTTCTCGTAAGGGACTTTTGCCAGCGCAACCCCCGCCAGCAGGTATCCTGAGGTGGGGACGATGATATTGGTGAATCCATCAGCGAATTGGTAGATCAGAACCGCGGTTTGCTGAGTTATGTTCAACAATGTCGCAAGCGGTCCCATGATCGGCATGGTTACCGAAGCCATCCCTGAACCTGAGGGAATGATTACGGATATGAGAAATTGAACGATGTACATGCCGATAGCTGAAAGAGCAGGGGGTAAGCCGGATACCAAGGCTGCCAAGGAATGGACGATGGTATGCAAGATTGCGCCTTCCTTCAAAACGACCAGGATAGCGCGAGCGATACCGACCACCAACGCACCTACAGTCAAGGACATGGCACCTTCCACGAAGGCTTCGGCGAGCTTGCTAGGCCATAAACCACCTACCAGACCACAGATGATGCCCATGCTCAGGAATAGGGCAGCAATTTCATCGATATACCAGCCATATTCGATTACACCAAAAATGAGCATGACGAAAGTCAGTCCCATAAGGATCAAAGCAAGTTTTTGGCGCCAGGTAAAAGGATGAGTTGATTCGATATCGATTTTTTCACGCTTTTGATCCTCTTCATACATGATGCTCATTTGTGGGTTCTTTTTTACACGACTAGCGTACCAGTAGATGAAACCAAAAGCGGTTAGTGTGGTAATGACCCAGATTACCACGCGGTATTCCAAGCCGGAAAAGATGGGTAACCCTACGATGCCTTGGGCAACTGCCAGGGTGAATGGGTTCATAAAGGCACCGGTGAAACCTGCGCAAGGACCTACCAGTGCCAATGCTAAGCCGGTCAAAGAATCATAGCCCATAGCGATAGCCAGGGGTACCAACATGGGGATAAAAACGAGGGCTTCCTCTGCCATACCAAAGGTTGTACCGCCGATACTAAACAGCAGCACGATTACGAAAATCAAGGCGATTTCTTTACCTTGCAGAGTTTTTACTGTAGCACGTATGCCTGCTTCGACTGCACCGGTTGCCTGAACCATATTGAATGCCCCGCCTACGATGAATATGAAAAAGATGATATTGGCAACCTCTAACATCCCTTTAGGAATAGACAGCATCATTTCCCAGGGGTCGATCATATTTTGTTCTACTGGGTGATAAGTGTTGGGATCGATCAGTTTAGTAGGATTGCCTTCAGCATCTAATTGATAATCATATTCATTAGGGGCAACAAAATAGGTCAATATGGCTGAAATGATGATGATGAGAAACAAAATAACGTAAACATGGGGAAATTTCTTCATTTTTTGCCTCCGTTTTATATGGTTATTATCAGGCGTTAGCGAGCCCGATTACATAATGTGGCAGCCAGAAGAGCGTATACTAAGGTACAGGTGCGTAACTCTTCGACTGGAACATACTCGCAGCGGGAATGAGCGACCGAAAGGTCACCCGGTCCAAAGATTAGGGTTGGAATATGGGCAAAATTTCCGATTAGGGATGCGTCCGTCCATCCACCGAAGGCAGCGATGCGCGGTTCTGCAATGCCGAGTTCATTCATGGTTTTCTTCAAGTCCACCACCAAGGGATCATCGAGGGGAATTTCGACAGGCATATGATCCAGGGTTGCCATATTGCTTTCCATGCGTTTCATGGTGGCGTTGAAACGCGCATCTTCATTTTTCAATTCCGCCAATATATTCTGATATTCACCCAACACTTGGTCTAATTTCTCCATGGGCACCCAGCGCCGGTCGATTTGCAACACGCAGCGATCCGCTACCGTGCTGGGTTGTGTACCTCCTTTTATTACCCCAAAATTCATCACGGCTGGTCCTATAATGGGATGAACGCGTTTCGATAATTCGGGGATTAGCTTTTCTTCCACTTTGCGAATGAATTTAGCCGCCATGCTGATGGCATTGATGCCCTTTTCTGGTGTGCCGCCATGGGCAGCTTTGCCAATGAATTCGAATTCGAGCCATTCCAAGCCGCGGTGGCCAACCATGATTGCCAGGGAAGTGGGTTCGCCTACCACGCAACGATCGGCATGTGGGCCATTGCGCACCAAATACTCGGTGCCTTCCGAACGATCTTCTTCGTTGATGACTCCGCTGAAAATCAAATCGCCCTTCAAAGGTACATGGAGGTGGTGGAGTAGGCGCATAGCGACCATCATACACGCCAATGCGCCTTTCATGTCGACTGTACCCCTGCCGTATAGTATTCCTTCTTTTAGATAGGGTTCGAAGGGTGGAAAATCCATTTGATAGGCTGGAACGGTGTCGGTGTGACCGTTCAGCATCAACGACATGCCGCCGCCACTCCCTTTCAGTGTGCAATAGACATTAGGCCGGCCTTCCAATACTTCAGCCAATTCGGGTTTCATTCCCCAATCGGTGAAGAATTGAGCAATTTTCTGGGCACAGCGTAATTCTCTTCCAGGTGCATCACGATGGCTTTCAATCTTCACCAATTCTGAAGTCACTTGCACCACTTCAGCCACGTCCAGTTTTTCTTCCAGTTGCGTCCTTAAAGATGACATGGCGCCTCCTCAAACCAGGTTGTTTATTGGTGGATAAATTATGCAATTTTGAAAACGATTATCGAATTATCTATATCATTTAAACAACGATAACCACTAAACAATAATTACTTCCAGGAAATCCGGATTATAAGGAAATCTAGTGGTTCTATTTATGTTATGAACACTATAGCAAAATCAACTATGGATGTCAATTGTGAAACGATTGCAGTTTTATCGTTTGAATTGATAATTAAGAAAAACCTGTAAGAAAATCGAGGGATCTTCTTATATATTCCCTTTTGGATCGTAACAGATATGAAGGTGTTGAAAAAGATTAAGCCACAATGTGCGACGTAGATGAATAATTAACTTCACCCAAGATGCTAAACTTCGTCCTCCAGGCAACACACAAACACCTGGCAAGGTCCATGAACGCCAATTGAAAGGGTCATCTCGATATCTGCTGTGCGCGATGGGCCGCTGACCAGTACGATGGTAGGGGCGTGGTTGTTTTTCAGGCTTTGCAAGGCTTGTGATAGATTATCTTGAATATCTCGGGCGGGAAGCACGGTAATGTGTATGTCTGGCAGCAAGGAAGCCGTGATAGGCCGGCCAGGTTCACTGGGAATTACCAGAGTGCCTGTTTCTGCTACGGCGCACAATGCACCGGTAATTCCGGCGTGAAGCTTGGGATTAGAGTCATTCTCCACATGGATGCCCTTGGATTGCAGAAAATCCAATAAGCCCTCGGGCAGGTATGATTGCTCCCAGGCTTGAATGCTGTCTACCTGGTTTTTCTGCAGGATTTCGAGTATTTTTTGTCCTAATGAGGATTTGGTACAGGAAATGTAATATCCACCGACGGATTGCCATTCCTTTGAAAAACGTTGGACGAGTGATTCGGTTGGTTTTTCTTCCGCTGGTTGGCGACTACTGCTTTCGGGTGCAGAAACAGCCGCTGTATCTTTGATGGCAGTGATCGGTACGTCCTTCGAGGCGATTTCATTCCATCGTGCATGGAAAGGTTTTACATAGGGGCGGGGAAAATCTTTCGAAATACCCCAACCGGTAAATGCCGGGAATCGTATCCAGGGAGAAACCGGGGCAAGCAAACGGCTGCCTACACCAGCCAAATTCTGTGCGGCTTGAAAACGAGCGGGTGAGGTCGAAATCCAGGCAAAGAATTTCAATCCTAATTTTAGATAACCCGGTGCATTCGAAACCGGTTTTTGAGTTGGTGATGATTGGAGGGTTATACCGGCACGGTGGCGCAGCAGGAGGGTAGGCAGGTCGATGTCCACCGGACAGGCTTCCTTACATGCTCCGCATAGGCTGCTGGCGCGCGCCAGGTGTCCGAATTCGGCATAACTGAAAAGAGCTGGAG